>JBFFCR010000057.1:0-13313 GCA_041559855.1 Anaerolineae bacterium
AGGTTGCTGGCATCGTAGCCGATGGAGGGCTGGCGGGGAGCAGTGGAGCGCTTCTTATGCCTCTGGAGGAGGCACAGAGGTTCTTTGGGGAGCCTGGGCAGATCGGCGCGGTCGCCGTGTCTCTAGCGGGCGACGCGGAGACCGGAGTCAGAGCAAGTGAGGCGGCGGTTGAGCGACTCCAGGCCCTTGACTCGCTGTCAGGCCTGGTGCTGAACGAGGTCAAGGCAGACGGTTTGGCGGCGGCAGAGTCGAGCGCAGAGTTTATCACGACCTTGTTCAACACCTTTGGCACCTTTTCGATCCTCTCTGGCATCTTGTTGATATTTCTCATCTTCACGGTGCTGGCTGCCGAGCGCCAGCCCGAATTGGGTATCAGCCGCGCGGTGGGCCAACAGCGAAGCGACCTGGTGCGCCAGTTCGTGGTCGAGGGCCTGGCCTATGACCTGATCGCGGCAGCGTTAGGTGCCGCGTTAGGTGTGGTTGCTGCCCTGCTGTTGGCAGGTACCATCACGAGTCTGCTCACGGGCGGAGGTGACCTAAGCATTACGCCTCGGGTGTCGCTGCGGTCGATCGTGATCGGCTATACTCTGGGTCTGGTGATCACCTTCCTTACGGTGACGTTGGCAGCGGTACGTATCAGCAAGATCAACATCATCGCCGCCATCCGGAACCTGAACCTGCCCAAGCCTCGCCGCGAGTCACAATGGACGCTCTTCCTGCACCCATTCCGTGTCTACCGGCAGATGCTGGGGGAGGTCGGCCAGCGAGCCTATGCCAAGGCGCTCAAGCTGTTCCTGCTGGCAGGTCCCAGGGCCATTTGGGGCTTTTGGGCTGGCCTGCTGGCGCGCGGTCCAATCCTGCTTGCCATAGGCTTTCTGTTTGCCTGGGTCGGGGTGAACGTTGCAGGGCAGGCGGGTGTCTATGGGATGGGCGTGTCGCTGTTCTTTGTTGGCCTCGGCCAGCTGGCTGCCTGGGTTGGCTTGCCACAGCGAGCGGCCTACTCGCTGGTCGGCCTGTCGCTCATCATGTACTGGTCGCTGCCAACCCGTGAGATCGGGCGGCTGGTAGAGCTGGGCACGAATCCCGGAGACTTTTTCATCAGCGGGCTGTTCATGGTGGGCGGTGCGATCCTGCTCTTCCTGTATAACGCAGAGCAGTTGTTGACCCTGTTCGGTGGTGTGCTGAGCCGGTTTGGGCGGCTTTTGCCCGTCGCACGAGTGTCAATTGCTTACCCGGTAGCGGCAAAGGGGCGCACGGCGACAACGCTGGCCATGTTCAGCTTGATCATCTTTACCCTGGTCGGGACGGCCACGATCTCGAACACGTTCAGCAATTTCCTGGATGTGGAGAGCGGCAGCGGTGGATACGAGATCATGGTGCAGACAAATCCTTTCAACCCTGTAGACGTGGGTACGCTATCGTCCAGGGTCAGCGAACTGGTGACCGACGGACAGATCGAAGAGCCATTGGCGTTGGCCTCGGCACTCTCCATCCCGGTGCAGGCCCAGAGCCCCGACATGTCCAGCCCTGCAAGCTATGTCCTCAATGCCGTGGATGACGAGTTCCTGCGGACGAACCACCTTGAGTTCAGTGGTCTGGCAAAGGGCTACGAGTCGGCTGAGCAAGTATGGGCAGCACTGCAGGCCGATCCCACGCTGGTGGTGATCGACAACTTTTCGGTGGATCGCACTGGCGATCCGACTTTCCAGGCAGATGAGGATGCGTTCATGGTCAAGTCGATCAGGGCCAGCGAGACTGCCTTTGACGCGGTCCCGCTCACGCTCACAGGACCCTATGGCACGGCGCACGAGCTTGAGATCATTGGCGTGCTGAGCAGTGCACCCAGCTTCTACGGGGCGATGATGAGCGCCGATGCGGCTGCGGCCCTGGGATACGACGACGCCACCGGCACCCTGTCAGCCAGGCGCTACTTCCTGCGGCTGCCCGAGGGGGCGGATGCGCGCGCCACGGCGAATGCCATCGAGAGCGCATTCAGCCGCAGCGGACTGCAGACATCTCTGCTCAAGGAGCAGCTTGCCGAGAGTCGCAGTTCCATCAACTCTATCTTCTATCTGTTGCAGGGTTTCATGGGGCTGGGCCTATTGATCGGCATCGCGGCCCTGGGTGTGGTCACAATCCGCGCTGTGGTTGAGCGCAGGCAGCAGATCGGCGTGTTGCGGGCCATCGGCTTCCAACGCGGCATGGTGCAAGCGGTCTTTCTCGTGGAGAATATGTTCGTGGCGGGGCTCGGTACGTTGATCGGCTATGGACTGGCGTTGACTTTTGCCTACAATCTCTATCTGCAGGTTGCAGCGGACCAGGGCCTGCCCTTCCTGCCACCGTGGGCGACGCTCATGGGGATTGGCCTGGCAGTGTTTGCCGCCACTCTGTTCACGGCTTGGCTGCATGCCAGGCAGGGCTCAAAGGTGGTTATCGCTGAGGCTCTGCGCTATCAAGGATAGCCTGGTGCCTGGCATGACCTGCCGGCAAGCAAAGAGAGAATCGCGAGCTCTGGGAAGCAGATCAGGGCTCGCGATTGGTATGTCCCATCCCAGGCCTGCGACTGGGGAGGGCCTAGCCCTGTACGTTCAGGTCAGGGGCGTGGTGAAGTAGCCTACAGACCGGGCGGACAAGACAATGTACGATCATGGCAGGCGGGCCAAGGGGGGCACCCCGGCGGCCCGCTTGATATTGCTAGGCAGTTTCGCTGGCGGGGCGACCGATGGCGAGTGAGGGCAACTGTCATTGCGGCGTGCGCTGGCATGTCCAGCTCCGGCGGAGCCCCGGGGCAGAGTTGACAGGTTGGTCTCGCTATGCTATAGTCTGACCTGGCCCCCTCCCCCCGGGGGTGGGGTAGATCTCCTGGGAGTGCCGAGATGGCTGAAGAATACAGGCAAGGGATCATAAACCGGTTGAAGAGCATAGAAGGACACGTGCGCGGCATCCAGCGGATGGTGGAGGACGATGCGTACTGCATTGACATCATGAACCAGAACCTGGCGGTGCAGCGGGCGCTGGAACGGGTGAATGGCCTGATCCTGGAGCGGCACCTGCAGACTTGTGTGACCACTGCCATCAAGGGCGACGATCCGGCCGAACGGGAGCGGGTGATTGCAGAGATCATGAGTGTATTTGAAGCGACGATAAAGGCGCAATAGGAGGCTGTCATGAAGACGATCAAGCTAAGCATTCCGAACATTAGTTGTAACCACTGCGTAATGACCATCAAGCGCGAGAGCGGCTTTGTTGATGGGGTCGAGTTCGTGAGTGGCGATGTAGAGGGCAAAACTGCGACATTCCGGGTCGCTGATGACGAGGCGTTGAGCGCTCTCAAGGCGGCGCTGGCGGAAGCGGGGTATCCGGCGGCGTAGGGTGATCTTTACCGGCCTTGGGGTCCGACCCTGCGTGGGACTGCGCCTCAGCGCGAGCGGAGCGGTCGCAGGATTGCGCTCCAAGGCCGTCCCATATGAAAGCGGTGGACCCGTCGCGAGTGTTCAACGGACGGTGATGCGATGAGCGAAAAACAAGTGAGCCTGCCGGTCACAGGGATGACCTGCGCCAACTGCTCGCTCACTATCGAGCGGAATCTGAAACGGATGGAAGGCGTCACCACGGCAGCGGTGAATCTAGCCACGGAAAAGGCCTCGATCACGTATGATGCGGAGGCTGTCACTGAAAGCCAGTTTCTTGCACTCATCCGCGACATCGGGTATGATGTCCCGACTGCCAAGGCAGAGTTGCCTATCACAGGAATGACCTGCGCCAACTGCGCTCGCACCGTCGAGCGGGCGCTGCAGAAGCTGGATGGCGTAGTGGCAGCCAACGCCAGCTTTGCCAGCGAACGGGCTTCGGTGGAATACCTCCCGAGCGTGGTCAGCCTGGCGGCCATTCAGCAAGCGATCCGGGACGTGGGCTATGATGTGATCGTGCCGGCTGAGGGCGAGGCGCCAGAGGATGTAGAACGCGCTGCTCGCGAGGCCGAGATCCGGGGCCAGACCCGCAAGTTCTGGGTTGGCGTGGCGTTTGCGCTGCCTCTGTTTGTGCTGAGTATGGCGCGGGATTTCGGTTTGCTGGGAGAGTGGGCGCACGCCCCGTGGGTCAACTGGCTCTTCCTGGCACTGGCAACGCCGGTGCAGTTCTATGTTGGTTGGGACTATTATGTTGGCGGCTTTAAGAGCCTGCGGGCCGGATCAGCCAACATGGACGTGCTGGTGGCGATGGGGTCATCGGCGGCGTACTTTTACAGCTTGGCCGTGTTGTTGTTCGCTGGGTTGGGCGGCCACGTATACTTTGAAACGTCAGCGATGATCATCACATTGATCAAGCTGGGTAAGATGCTGGAGGCGCGCGCCAAGGGTCGCACGTCCGAGGCGATCAAGAAGCTGATGGGCCTGCGGCCCAAGACAGCCCGTGTGGTGCGCGAGGGCGCTGAGGTCGACCTGCCGATAGAGTCGGTACTGCTGGGCGATCTGGTGGTGGTCCGCCCGGGCGAGCGCCTGCCGGTAGACGGCGTCGTCGTGGAGGGGCGCTCGGCGGTGGACGAATCGATGCTCACCGGCGAGAGCCTTCCGGTGGACAAGAGGCCGGGCGACGAGGTGGTGGGCGGCACGATTAACAAGCAGGGCCTGCTCCGGTTCGAGGCCACGCGTGTGGGCGCGCAGACAGCACTGGCGCAGATAATCCGGCTGGTGGAAGAGGCCCAGGGCTCAAAGGCACCGATCCAGCGGCTTGCAGACCGGATCTCGGGATTCTTTGTGCCGGCTGTGATAGGCCTCGCACTGCTCACCTTTCTGGGCTGGCTGATTCTGGGCAGAGCCGGCTTTACGCAGAGCATGATCTACATGGTGGCGGTACTGGTGATCGCCTGTCCCTGTGCACTGGGCCTGGCTACACCTACGGCCATCATGGTCGGCACCGGTAAAGGGGCCGAGCATGGCATCCTGTTCAAGAACAGCGAGGCGTTGGAGCGCGCCCACGAACTGCGCACCGTGGTTCTGGACAAGACGGGAACAATCACCAGGGGCGAACCGTCTGTAACAGATGTGATGACCGGCAGCGGCGCGGACGACGCGGAGCGGCTTTCGCTGCTACAACTGGCAGCCAGTGCCGAGCTCGGGTCTGAGCATCCTCTGGGGAAGGCGATTGTCATGGCAGCCCAGCAGGAGGGGCTGGCGCTGAGCGATCCGCAGGATTTCGAGGCGATTGCCGGGAAGGGGATCGCGGCGACCGTGAGTGGCCGGCAGGTCCTTGTGGGTTCGGAGAGCTTACTGCAGGAGCGCGGTGTGGCCCTGAACGCGCTGGAAGGGACCTTGACGCGCCTGGAGGAAGAGGCCAAAACGGCCATGCTGGTTGCCGCCGATGGCGTGGCGCTGGGAATCGTGGGAGTTGCCGACACTGTCAAAGAGGGCTCTGTCGAGGCGATTCGCCAGATGGCTGAGCTGGGCCTGACAGTAGTGATGATTACAGGCGATAACCAGCGCACCGCGGAGGCGATCGGCAGGCAGGTGGGGTTGCGGCGCGTGGTGGCGCGGGTCCTGCCTGGGGAGAAGGCCCTTGAGGTCAAGGCGCTGCAGGGCGAGTCTGCTGCGGTGGTAGGCATGGTGGGCGACGGGATCAATGACGCGCCTGCCCTGGCCCAGGCCGATGTGGGCATTGCCATCGGGACGGGCACGGACGTGGCCATGGCCGCCGCAGATGTGACGTTGATGAGCGGCGATCTGCGGGGTGTGCCGCGGGCCATCGCACTTAGCCGGGCGACAATGCGCACGATCCAGCAGAACCTGTTCTGGGCGTTCTTCTACAATGTCATCCTGATACCGCTGGCGGCAGGGGCATTCTACCCCTGGCTGGGCATTCGATTGCATCCGGTCATTGCCGCGGGGGCGATGGCATTTAGCAGCATTTTTGTAGTCACCAACTCGCTCCGCCTACGGCGGGCTCGGGTGGCGTAGCGCGACTGGAGTTTGAAAGTGGCCCGTCGCGGGCACTATATCGTTGGGAAAGGACAGCAGATGAGGAGAAGACACAGTTGGTTGCTTGGGCTGTTGGTCGTGACCATGTTGCTGGCTGCCTGTGGGCCGGAATTGGCGACGCCGACGCCTAGGCCGGAGGGCGGGAGTGAGTCGGAAGCGACGACCCCTGCTGAAGGAGGGGAGGTAGCAACGGCCCCAGCCGTGGTTGAATTGCCGGTGGATCCCGACGACTGGCATGCGCTCGGCTCGCCAGACGCACCGGTGACCATGATCGAGTATACAGACTTCCAATGACCGTACTGCGCCCGATACGTCCGTGAGACGTTCCAGCAGATCGTAGAGACCTATGTTAGCACGGGGCAGGTGCGGTATCTGTTTCGACATTTCCCCCTGAACTCGATTCACCCCAACGCTCAGAAGGCGGCGGAGGGGGCCGAGTGCGCGGGGGAGCAGGGCAAGTTCTGGGAGATGCACGACCTGTTGTTCGGGGGACAGGAGCAATGGTCGAGCAGCGCCGATGCGGTTGGTGAATTCAAGGAGATGGCTGGCGACCTGGGCCTGGATCAGGCCGAGTTCGACTCTTGTCTGGACAGTGGCAAGTATGCAGACGATGTGTCGGCCAATCTGGACGAGGCAGTGGCAGCGGGTTTGTCTTCGACGCCCAGTTTCCTGATCGATGACGCCCAACTAGCAGGCGCCCAGCCCTTTGCAGCCTTCCAGCAAGAGATCGAGCATGCCCTGTACGTAGCAGAGGGCGGGGAGATCGTGCTGGAGGTCGGAGCAGACAGTTTCCGCAGCCTGGGAGAGCCTGACGCGCCGGTGGTTGTCACCGAGTTCTCAGACTTTCAATGACCGGCCTGCGGACAGGTCGCCCGTGAGGTGATCCCCGGATTGATCGAGCAGTATGTGAACACCGGCAAGGCCCGGTATGTCTATCGTGAGTTGCCGCTGACGAGTATCCATCCAGCGGCTCAGAAGGCGTCGGAAGCGGCGATCTGTGCCGGCGAGTTGGGCAGCTATTGGGAGATGAATGAGCAGCTCTTTGCCACTTCCGGAGAGTGGTCGGCTGCGGACGACCCAACCGAGTACTTTAAGGAATACGCAGTGGGCCTGGGAGTGGATGCGGAGGCATTCGCCAAGTGTCTTGATTCCGGAGAGGCAGCGGACCTTGTGCGCGCAGACCACATGGCGGCACAGGAACTGGGCGTGAGCGCCACTCCCTACTTCTTTATCAACGACCTGGCCATCCGAGGCGGATTGCCGCTCGATGCCCTCGGGCAGGTGATTGACTTTGTGGCTGTCGGCGGCGAGATAGCTGAGGTTATACCGTTTGGCGATGACTATCATGTGTTTGGAGATGGGGAGGCAGCCATGTCAGTGGTGGTTGTCTTCCTGGACTATGCCGACCCTGATTCGGCCCAGCATGCCACCGAGATGTTTCCCAGGCTGGCAGAAGGACACATAGACATTGGTGATATGATCTATGTGGTCCACCCCTGGGCCGACGACAGGGATAGCGCGAGTGGCCAGGCTGCCATTGCGGCTGAGTGTGCCGGCGAGCAGGGCAAGTACCGGGAGATGCACGACCTCCTGTTTGCCAAGCAGGAGGAGTGGCTCAACGCTGACGATCTCGGCGCTGTGCTTGCTGACTATGCTGCCTCTGTGGACCTCGATGGTGATACGTTCGAGACCTGCGTCGAATCTGAGGCGCCATGGCTGAGTGTGCAAGCTCACACAGTGCTCGCTGCGCTGAACGGCCTGCCCTCGATCCCGTTCTTCGTCTTCAATAATGGGCAAGGATGGCTGACCGCGCAGTCGGCCGACGAGTTCAAGGCTCTGTTGGAATCAAATCTGAGTTTCTAGATGGGCTGTTTGCAGCCAGCCGGCGGTCGACAGGGCGGCTGGCTGCGAGTTGGCGTACAGGACGAGCAAACGACTATGCATGTTGTATCGATTAAACGACTCTTGCTGATTCTGGGATTCGCTTCAGTGCTACTGGCTGGACCTGTCCAGGCCCAGGAAGAGGCACCTACGCTGGCGAGCCTGCAGCTCTCTCTCTGGCCCGAGTACGACCGTCCGGAGGTGCTGGTGATCTACCGGGGCGAGCTCGACGCGGACGTTTCGCTGCCAGTGCCGCTCGAGATGGCAATTCCAGCGCGCGTGGGCCAGCCAAACGCTGTCGCCTATGTGGACGACGCGGGGCAAAAGCTCAACCAGCCCTATAGCACACGAGTCGAGGGAGACCTGTTGATCGTTTCCTTCGAGCTGAGCACCAACCAGTTCCAGCTCGAGTACTATGACGCGCTCCCCGTGGATACGGAGGGCAAGCGCACCTATACCTTCACGTATACCGCTGACTATGCCACGACGGAGCTCAATCTCGACTTCCAGCAGCCGCCGACGGCTGAGGACTTTTCGTTGACGCCAGTTCCGAACGCAGTCGTCGTCGGGGACGATGGCCTGACCTATCACCTGGTCGAGGCCGGGGCGGTCGCGGCGGGCGATGTGCGGGAGTGGATCTTTTCTTACGTGAAGGGTGGCACCAGCGACCCGACCGTCTGGATCTTCTTGGTCGCCTTTGTGGCGCTGGTGGGGGTTGGCGCTACAGGCTACTGGTTGGGACACCGTACTCAGGCAGCACCGAGGGCTGTGCCGCTAGTGCAGCGGCCAAAGAAACGGCGGGGAAGCGGGAAAGGGCTGCAATCTGTGCAAGCCAAGCCGCGGCCGGTCGTCGAGCAGTGGACGCGCTTCTGTCACCAATGTGGTGCCGAGCTGCGCTCAGATTCAGCGTTCTGTCACGCATGTGGGAGCCAGGTGCGCGACGAGTGAACGTGGTTCCTTGGCGAGTGCACGGTACTCTGTGATTCAGGACCAATTGTGCGAGGAGTAGGTAGGCTATGTCATCAACAGTGAAATTCTTGCTTGGGGGAATCGTGGCCGCCGCGGTGATCGGTGTGCTGATCGTTACCAGCTTTTCTGGGTCGACGAGCGAGTATCTAACTGTGGCTGAGATAAAGGCCCTGGGGCCGGACCAGACTCGGGACTCTCGAGTGGCAGGTGCCATCGTGCCAGACTCGGTCAATTGGAGCACCCGGGACCTGCACCTGACCTTTGAGATCGAGGATGAGACAGGGGATCTGGCGATCTCATACCACGGTCCTCGACCCGACATGTTGGTTGATGCAGTAGAGGCAGTCGTAGTCGGCAAGTACGATCCTGCCAATCAGGTGTTCGAGGCCCAGGAACTACTGATGAAGTGTCCATCCAAGTACGAAGAGAAGGAGTAGTTGAACTGGAGAACTGGAATCCGGGCCTGTTCTCCGTGAGAACGGGCCTCTGCCTGTAAGGAGACTGCTTTGCTTCTGTCAGATATCGGTTACGGAACGCTGTGGCTGACATTGGCCGCGGGTTTGTGGGCGACGATTGCATCGCTTGTGGGCGTGCGGCAGCGTCGTCCTGGCATGGTGGCCAGCGCGCGGAACGCACTGCTGGTGACGGCGGCGTTGTCCACGCTGTCGGTCATCCTGCTGCTCATCTTGCTTTTCACCAAGAGCTTCCAGGTTCGCTACGTGTACGAGCACGTGAGTACCTACCTGAAGCCGGCCTACGTGCTGGCGGCCTTCTGGGCTGGCTTGGAGGGCTCGCAGTTACTCTGGCTCTGGCTATTGGCCATCCTCGCCGCTGTCGTAGTGCTTCGCCGTGCAACGTGGGATCGGGAATTGCGGCCCTATGCGGTTGCATTCCTGGCGTTTACAGAGACATTCTTTGCGTTTTTGTTGATTGCGTTTGCAAACCCCTTTGCCTTGCTTCCTGTAGTGCCTTCCGAAGGGGCGAGCCTGAACCCGCTGCTGCAGAACTTTTGGATGATCGTCCATCCGCCCATCGTCTTTGCAGCCTATGCGCTGTGGACGATCCCGGCGGCGTATGCCCTTGCCGCCTTGGTAACGGGACGCCTGGATGCGGGTTGGCTGCGTGGCACCAGGCGGTGGACCCTGGCGGCATGGGCTTCCCTTGGCATCGGGATCCTGGTCGGCGCGTGGTGGGCCTATCTGGAGCTGGGCTGGGGCGGCTATTGGGGCTGGGACCCGGTGGAGAATTCGTCGCTGATCCCGTGGCTGGTTGGAACGGCCCTTGTGCACTCGGCGATCATCCAGCAACGCCGGGACATGTTCCGTGCCTGGACCGTAGTGCTGGCAGTGGTGACCTTTGCGCTCACGGTCTTTGCCACGTTTGTGACTAGGTCGGGGCTGATCGATTCGGTGCATGCGTTTTCCGAGTCTGCGATTGGCTGGTACTACCTGGGCTATATTGGCTTGACCCTGGCGTTGACGGTAGGTCTGGTCCTGAGCCGGTCCAACGAATTGAGAGGAGAGGGAGAGGTTGGCGATCTACTCTCTCGCGAGTTCGCTTTCCTACTGACCAATCTTCTGTTCATAGGCTCGGCTGCTGCGGTACTGCTGGGCACCCTGTTTCCTACGCTCACCGAGATCGTAAGCGACGTTGCCAGCACCCTGACTGCTGAGAACTATAACCGGTTCATGGGACCGCTGGGCTTGGTGTTGGTGTTCTTGATCGGCGTGTGCCCCGTGATCGATTGGCGAGGGATCAGCGCCGAACGGTTGCTGAAGAACCTGTGGGTTCAGCTGGTTGTGGCCGTCATCACGGCGCTGCTGCTATTCCTGCTGGGCATACGCGAGTGGTGGGCTGTCCTCTCATTTGCCGTCACGGCCTTCGTCGGTGCCACAGTTGTCATTCAGTTGGCCCAGGGTATCGTGGCCCGGATGCGGACCGCAGGTGAGAACATTCTGGTGGCAGCGGCGCGGGCGGTTAGCAACAATCGCAGGCGCTACGGCGGGCAGATCATCCACCTTTCGATCCTGCTGATCGTGATGGGCATTACCGGGTCGCAGGCATACCAACAGGAGGTGCAGGTAAGAGGGCTCACGATCGGTGAGTCGGCTGATGTGAGCGGCTACACGCTCGTCTACCGCGACTATGCCCACGATCAGATGGAGGATAGCGGCAGCAAATACCTGGACCTTGCGGTGTTGGATGTGTACCGGGGTGAGCGGAAGGTTACCACCGTGCAGCCGGAAAATAGTTATCACCCCAACTATGGGAAGCAATGGTTCACCGAGGTCGCACTACACTCGACCCTGAAGGATGACCTGTACGTCGTCCTTGGCGGATTGGAGGCAGACGGCCTGGCGTCGTTTCAAGTACTCATCAATCCGATGGTGGTGTGGCTGTGGATAGGTGGCTTTGTGCTGCTGATTGGCACGCTGATCGCGGCCTGGCCGGCAGGGAAGCGGAGGGTATAGGCATGAGTATCCTAGTCTTTCTGGTGCTTGCCGCTGCCAGTGCGGCAGCCATCGCCTATCCGCTACTTCCCGGCCGAACGCCGGCCCAACCGGCGCCCGCACTGACTACGCAGGAGATCGAGCAGGCGGTTCGTGACCTGCGCCGCGCCCGCCGGGCCAGTGATGGCGGCCGGGCTCACGACCTGGCATGTCCGTCATGTGACACCGTTTACGAGGTCGGCGATCTCTTTTGCGTGCGCTGCGGCGCCAGATTGCCCGAGGCCGAGGCTCAAGTCCAGGACGCAAGCCAGGTCTGCTCGCACTGCGGCGCTTCGCTGCATGAGGGTGACCAATTCTGCGCCAAGTGCGGGAAGCCTGTTGCCACGGAGGAGGTTGCATGAGCAAGCGAGGTAGTCACTCGGGAACAGGGCCAAGAACTGCCTGGCGGCCCTTCCAGTTGGCGCTCCTGGCCCTGGTTGCAGCCTTGGTTCTCACACCAGTCGCCCAGGCCCAGGATAGCGGGACCGGCATCGTGGAGGGTCAGGTAGTGAACGGCACGGCGGGTGCCGAACAGCCCGGGGCCGGGATCACTGTCAACCTGTACGTGCTCAGAGCCGATCTAGTGGAGGAGGATATCAGGATCGTCGACCTGTACGAGTTCAGAGGCGAGTTAGCGGAGGAGTCTATCAGCACCGTCACTGATGCCGATGGTCACTTCCAATTTGAGGGCTTGGACACGTCGCCAGATTCAACGTACTGGGTCGAGGCGGTGTACCAGGATGTGCCCTATGCAAGCGCCGGCCTGCTCCAGTACGACGAAGAGCAGACGGAGCTGGAAGCCACGGTGACCGTGTACGAGACCACTGCGGATGATTCGGGCGTCCAGTTGGGTCTTGTTCACATTTTCGCCGACTCGCTCGGCCCCGTGTTGAGGATCTATGAGGTGCACCTCTTTGGAAGCAGCGACGATCGGACCTACATCGGTGAGCAGGATGACCAAGGCCGGCGGCTGACGGTATTCGTCCCTGTGGCGGGCGATCGTGATACATTCGCCCTGGGCGAGGCGACGGATGCGGATCGCTTTCTGGCGGTCGAGGGTGGGTTGGTGGACTCGGAGCCGGTGCGGCCCGGCATCCAGACTTCCAGGGTGCAGTTCTCCTACCATCTGACGGTGACAGGCAAGCCGATCACCCTGGAGCGGTATTTTGCCTATCCTGTGGGCTATATGACGGTGCTGGTGGCCCAGCCGGGGCTGCTGTTGAGTAGCCCGCAGTTGCAGTCGATGGGCACTCAGGCTACGGAGGATACCCAGTATGAGATTCTGCAGGGGCAGGTTCCGGACCCTGAGCAGCCCTTGGTGCTCGAGCTTACCGCGGTGGAGGTGGCCGAGGGTAGTATGGGTGCAGAGGCCAGTGCCAGCCAGACTGCCAGCGGCGCGCCTGCTGGCAGTGCCCAGAAGGCCCTCCTCTGGATTGGCGTGGCTACAGCCATTCTTGTCGTATTTGCGCTGGCGTTCCTCGCGGCGAGGGTCCTGGGCCAGTCAGCGGGTCGCAGGACCGTCTCCGACCCAGGGCAGGCCTTCGATCCAAAGGCACGACGTCTGATTGCTGCGCTGGCGGACCTTGAAGATGGGTACGAGGCTGGCGAGGTGGACGAAGCCGACTATGTCCGGCAGCGTATGGAGATCTTTCGAGAGCTGGGATAGTCGAGGGCATGGCAGTGCAGGGTTCTGCGGCAATCGAGGTGCGAAAACTGACCAAGGCGTTCGGCCACCAGGCCGCTTTGCGGGGCGTGGATCTTCAGGTGGGCGCAGGCGAGTTCCTTGCGCTATTCGGTCCCAACGGCGCTGGCAAGACGACGCTGATGCGGATCGTGGCCTCGCTGACACGGCCCACAGGCGGGACGGTGCGCGTCCGCGGGGAGGAACTCGGCAAGGCTGGCACCTCATTGCGAAAGCATATCGGCCTGATCTCTCACAATCCCTTGCTGTACGCGGACCTGACCCCTGACGAGAACCTGCGTTTTTTCGCACGCATGTATG
>JBFFCR010000058.1:0-13297 GCA_041559855.1 Anaerolineae bacterium
ATGTCAGTCGATGCTGATCAGCTTCATCGCGACCTGCCCCGCAGGTGCCTGGAAGGCCACCGTGTCGCCCACCCTGCGGCCGATCAGCGCCTTGCCCAACGGCGACTCGTTGGAGATGCGGCCGTCGCCGGGGTTGGCTTCCACAGAACCGACGATGGTGTAAGTCTCGGGTTCGAACCCGTCCTCGACGACGGTCACCCGCGATCCAAGGATGACGGTGTCGCTGGGGCCGTCTGTCTCGATCAGAACCGCATTCTTGAGCATCGATTCGATGGTCATGATGCGCCCCTCGAGGAAAGCCTGCTGTCGCTTCGCCTCATCGTAGCCGGCGTTCTCGGAAACGTCGCCGTCCATCTTCGCCTCGTGGATGGCGGCAGCTACCTCAGGCCGGCGCACGTTCTTCAGATGATCGAGCTCCTCTTCCAGCCTGCGGTAGCCTTCCGGAGTGAGAAAGGTCTCTTGATTGGTCATGGTTGGTTTACCTCTTTACCCAGAATGCAGCTTAGGGTTCATTCCCGGGCCAGGTGCTCGGTAGACTCGCAGCGTGGCTCGGGACTGAGCAGCCATAGCAGTAAAAAGAGCGCCTGAGGCTGTATGCCCCAGGGCCCGCGGCGAACAAAAAACTGAGAGCGCATCTCTCAGTCTGTTCTGACGAACCACATTATACATCAAGTACGTTCTTTTGTAAAGTCTAGCACCGGCCATTGGCAGGACCCAGTCAGGGACAGTGGTTACGGCCTGCAACAGGGATCAAGACCCGCTTGGACGCGATTGGCACGCCTGCCGCCCCGGCAGCGGCGCCCCATCGCAAGCGCGGGGTCATGCCCTGCACGCGCAAGCGCCAGACTCTGGCATGGTCTTGCATCCGCTACGGCACAGACAACCGATCGGGCCCAGAGAAACCAAAACAGCCCCTCCCGCGCCGTGTTTGGGCGCTTCAGGGCTGTTCAGGCTCGCAAGAGGCATGCCGGCCGCGGGCCAACCTCACGGGCTAGTCAGTTTCCACCAGACTGCAACTAGATCCTCCCGATCCTACTGGGGTGGGATGCGGCTCTTTTCGAGATACTCGTTCAACATCGCCTGACTGTAGCGCCGATGCCCGCCCGGCGTGCGATAGGGCACTATCAGCCCCTGCTGCTCGATCTTGCGCAACGTAAACAGGCTTATGCGCAGATACGAAGCCGCCTCCTTGGCGGTGAGAAGCCTTCGGTCGTCCATGTGGTGTCCTCCTATCAGTCGATATTCACCGAGTTTCATCCGAAACGAACCATAACCTGCATAAGCTGCGGGAACCAGTTTAGCACACTGCAAGCCTGCTCGCAATAGACCGTTGGGAGTATTTTGGGGCTGATTCATGCAGGACCCAAGGTTGATACACAAGTAATCCCCTTGAGACGATTGAATCAGCCGTCTGGGCATCTAACTACGTCGTAAACGATGTTTTCAGAATAGAATGAACGTTATCCGGCACTTGACCAAACCCCTTTTGTCGTGTACAATCGCTGCAGAGGCGAGGGATGAGCAACGCGGGTGACGGGCTGCGGGAGAAGACAATCAGGGTTCACCATAGGCTGCTCGAGGAGTATGGCGAGCCCACCTGGCGCCCCCACATGGATGCGGTCTCGGAACTCGTCAGCACCATTCTTAGCCAGAACACCAACGACGTGAACCGCGACGTGGCGTTCGATCGGTTGCGCTCCCGGTTCCCCACATGGGAGGAGGTGCGCGATGCCCGGCAGGACGCAGTGATCGAGGCAATCCGCCCGGCAGGCCTCGCCAACCAGAAAGGACCGCGCATCCAGGACGCGCTCCGGCTGATAACGCAGGAGCGGGGCGAACTCGATCTTGACTTCCTGGCCGACTGGCCCGTCGAGGAGGCAAAGGACTGGCTCTCTGCGATCAACGGCGTCGGACCCAAGACCGCAGCCATCGTCCTCCTCTTCGCGCTGGGGCGTCCCGCCTTCCCTGTGGACACGCACGTGCACCGGGTGGCCAGGCGCCTGGGATTGATCGGACCCAAGGTGTCCCGTGAGAGGGCTCACGTCGAACTTGAGCACTTGGTGCCTCAGGAATCCTACTACCCGTTTCACCTGAACCTGATCCGGCACGGCCGCAGGGTGTGCTCCAGTCGGAGGCCGCGGTGCGACGAATGTGTGCTTCAGGACCTGTGCACCTACTATCAGACGGCAGAGCAATGATGGAATCCCGGCGCCCTCTGCCCCCGAAGGAAACGCGGGGCGCGTCTCAAAGACACGCCCGCAAGCAAACGAACTGAGGTTGAGCACATGAGCGACCCACTGCCAGGCAAGACCCAACAGCAACGGCGCAAGCGCCACCCCCTCCTGTTCCAGCAGCGGCTCAGCGAGCAGTACTTCTGGCCTGCAATCCTGACTGTCCTGACGTCTGGCGCGCTTCTCGTATGGAATCCAGCCAAACTCCAGCCATATCGCGTGTACCTCGCAGTGGCACTCGCGTGCTGCAGCCTACTGCTGATCCTGACCTTCGCATTCCGGCTCCGCGCGTACGCAGCCCTGACGGAAGACGCGATTCGCGTGCGACTCCCCTTTCACCGCCTCGAGATTCCCTACAGAGACATCAAGAATGTCAGGCCGACAGAGCTGTTCCGCATGTTCCCTCCACAGCAGCAGCGATGGACCCAGCGCCGCTTTCTGGAGCCACTGTTCGGCGCTACTGTGCTGGTCATCGAACTGGAGGAACTGCCGAGGCCGAAAGCGTGGCTACGTCTCTGGATGACGCCATTCATGGTCTGTCCCGACAAGGTTGGCTTTATCATCGCCGTCCGCGACTGGCTCGGATTCCGCGCGGCCCTCGACGAGAACCGGGCCAGGCTAAGGCGCACGCCGCGCTGAGTCCCCTGGGACACCCCTGCCTGTCGCACTGCAAGAGCGGCGCGCCAGCGCACCCGCTAGCTGGCTCGAGCCCCCACCCGGCAGGAACACAGGTACATAAGAAGTATTAAATCTGTCCCGAACTGCACACAAACCCCTTGACACAGAACAAACGTTCTGGTATAATGGTATTAGAACACATGTTCTAATACCATCTGATTCTGTTGAGTGACGTGGGGAGGTAGACGTGGTTCGAGAGCTCCAGTTGGCTAGGCGGCAGCCACTATCTGACGCAGTCGGTCCCGAGGCAGTCCTCCCGTTGTCGCGAGACACGGCTAGGGAGGCACCAGGCCAGGGGCTATGCCAGCATCGCACGGTGGCCAAGGACGGGCGCATAGTCTGCGCGCGCATCGTCGAGGGTAACAACGAAGTGTCTCCGAATGTTTGCCGGGACTGTCCCTCCAAAGCAGTCAACTGCAGCCATCTCCGTTTCTCTCTGCGCCAGAGCTCACCGTCACCCCTCATTGTACGCTGCAACGGCCGCACGGAAATCTGGGACGATGGCCCGTGCGAGCTGAGCTTCGAGCGGGCTGCGTGTGCGGCAAGGGTGATCCCCGTCTATGGGGCCCAGTCGTGCGCAACATGCGCGATGCGAAAGCCGCTTGCTGCCACTGCCAGCACTCCAAGGGCGAGGCGCACGGCAGCCGAAGCGGGCAAGGTCGTGGCCTTTCCCAGCCACGAGCCGGTCGCGGCCGCAGGCTAGATCGAGAGCTAGGTCATGCGTCGCGCACTACACTACCAGGCCGACAGGATCGAGATGGTGCTCGCCAGCCACAAGGTGCCGGCACGGGTGACGGGCGGCATCATCACGCCGCGCCTGGTCCGGTACCACGTGACGACGCCACTAGGCGTCAAGGTTGGCAAAGTCGCCAGTCTCTCCGAGGAAATAGCACTTAGCCTTGGGGCTTCTTCGTGTCGCGTGCACCGTCATGAGGGCCAGGTGGAAGTTGAGGTGCCGCGGGCGAAGGGCAAGGTGGTGCCAATCCTTCCCCTCTGCCAGAGACTGGGGGCGCGTGGGGCCGGCACCGTGCCCTCCCACACCGCCGTGCTTGGGCTCGATCAGGAAGGAGTCCCGCTGTTGCTGAGGCTGCCCAGCTCCAACGTCGCCCACGTTCTGATCGCGGGCACCACCGGCTCTGGCAAGACAGCTTTGGCGCGAACAATCGTCACCTCACTTGCGCTGTACAACAGCCAGCGAAAGCTCCAACTTGTGCTTATCGACCCCAAGGGGCGGGGCTTTCTCCCGTTCGAGGGACTGCCGCACCTATTGCAGCCGGTCGTAACTCGCGTGGACGAAGCGCTGCCCTTGTTGCACAGACTTGTCTCGGAGATGGAGCGGCGCGACGCGGAAGGGCGCTCCGAGCCGCGGCTGGTAGTGGCGCTGGATGAGTTGGCGGATCTGGTTCAGGTCGGAGGCCGAGAGATGGAGGGCGCGCTGACGAGGCTGACACAGCGTGGCAGGGAGGCGGGCATCCATCTGGTGGCTTGTACGCAGAAACCGACGGCAGCCGTGATCGGCGGATTGGTAAAGAGCAACTTCCCGGTGCGCATCGTGGGCAGCGTGCCCAGCCCGGAGGATGCCAAGGTGGCGACCGGTATCGCTGGTACTGGTGCAGAGCGACTGCTGGGCCAGGGTGACTTCTTGGTGGTCGCCCAGGGCCAGGTGACGCGAATGCAGGCAGCCTACACCAGCGTCGAGCTTGTCCGGGAAGTAGTGGTGGGTCTCAACGCTGGATCGAGACCCAAGCTCGTAGCTGCTACGGGCACCAACGGTCGTAGCAACGGCAGCACCGGCTCGCCACACAGGCTGGCCAGGCTCGGCTCGCGACTGAAGCTTGTCAAGTAGGAGAACCGTAGATGACGCGCGATCGTTGGGTGGCGGATTTGCCTGGATGCAGGCTTGGCAGTAGGTGCCTGCTGCCTACTGCTCGCCTGCTTTCTGCGTGCGCCGGCTTTCGCTGCGGGATAGGGAACTTTGGACGGGGCGGAGTATGATTGGCGGAAGATGTTTTGTCATTGTGGGGTTGGTGTTTGGCGTCGCGCTGGCAGTGGTCGTCGGCAGCCGGATGAGCGCTGAGGCCATGGCTGTGGTGGTGGGCGTGGTGTGCGGTGTGGCAGCGGGCATTCCGACCGCTGCGCTGATGCTGGTGGTGATGAACCGGCGCGAGCGTCAGCATGACGAGGCTGTAGCGCGGCCTGCTGGGTTCGGTGGCAGTCCACCCGTCGTGGTGATCCAGGGTGGAGCGCCTCAGGCTCTGCCACCGGGCCAGCATACGGCCTACTGGCCATCTGTACCGCCGCCGGCACATGTTCAGCGCCAGTTTCAGTTGGTTGGTGACGAAGAGCTGATAGAGGATGGATGGCAGTGAGTGGGTGTTGTGGTACGGCGATCGGGGAACGGGGCCGAGCCTGTGCCGCGATCTGCCCAGAGCTTTGATGATGTCTTGGAGGAAGGGTGCGATGGCGTGGAAGATCTACGATGATCCGGTTGAGATGGTACAGCGCAGGTTTCAGTACTTTCCTGATCTCTTTTGCTGGCGCGGGCGGCGCCATCGAGTGCAGGCGGTGCGGCGCTGCTGGACGGTCGCCAGGCGAGGCTGGAAGCAGCGGGTCGAGCGGCACTACTTCCATGTAGAGTGCGCTGAGGGTGATTTCGAGTTGTACCAGGAGATCCGGCAGGGAACGTGGCACTTGAGGAGGGCGAGACTGGTGCCGGCCCGGCTACCTGTGGTCAGGCAGCCCGTGCCTGCCGCGCGGTGAGACTGGTCCATAAGGGATAGCGGCAGATGGAGATCGGATTGCTCTGGTATGATGGCGACCCAAAGCGCCCGCTGGAGGATAAGGTAGGGCAGGCCGTGGCGCGCTACCGTGAGAAGTATGGTCGCTGGCCCAACACCTGCTTTGTGCATCCGCGCCTTGTTGGCGAGTGGGTCGCGGATGGCCTGCTATTGGCCTGTCAGGCCAGGAGTCGGGAAACCACGATCCGGGTGCTGCCAGCGGCCAATGTCCTTGTGCATCACTTCTGGGTTGGGGAGACGGTTGACGCTGGCGAGGACGGCCGGTCAGTTGGCGGCTAGGGTAGGCTACGTGGCGGCTCAGATCCGTGTCAGCGTCACCACTAGCGTGTCCAGGGCCAATATGTCCTCAATCTCGCCCGTCTTGATCTGCCACTCGGTCTCGACCAGGAGAGCGTGGGCCTCTTCTAGTTGCTCCATGGAAAAGTTCTGTGCCTGAGCGATGCTCTTCTTCGTGACGTACGGGTGCAGTTTCAGCCGCTTGGCGATCTCTGCCTCGCTCAGGCGATTGGCGCGCAGCTCGCTCACCTGGATCATAATGCGTATCTGGCGGGCTAGCATGAACAGCAACCTGGAGGCTGGCTCCCTCTCCTGAAGCAGGTGGTGCAGTTCGCGCAGCGCCTGATCGACCTCGCGACGTCCCACGCAGTCCACCAGCGCAAAGACATCGGGCGCCCGGGCTCGGCTGGCCAGCGCGCGCACATCGGCTTGGGTCACCTGCCTACCGTCGGCGTAGAGCAGCAGCTTTTCGATCTCCAGGTCCAGCAGGCGCAGGTTATTGCCTCCCAGGGAGGCCAGGTCCCTGGTAGCTTCCCAATCAATATCGCCCCCCATGTCGCGGGCCCGTTGCTGGATCCAGCTCGGCAGTTCCCATTCTTTCGGCTGTTTGAATTCCTTGATATGAGCCTGGCCCTTCTTGTGTTGCTTGTCAGCCAGCTTGAGGATGGGGTGGGGACCCTTGAGGTGCACCTCCTCGACAAAGACAAGCCGTGTGGTCTCGGGCAGGGCGGGAAGATAGGTTGCCAGCTCGTCGAGGAAGGCGCGCCGTGATGCCGGCTCCTGGCCCTTTGGGGTCGCTTCTGCCCTCCTCCCCTTCGACGGGACAAGCCGGCTTAGCAGGCCATGTACGATGACCAGGCGGCGATCGTACATGAATGGGACAGTATCACAGGCGTGACGCAGTTCGCCCATGGTGAGGTTCTTGCCGTCGAGGATCGTTGTATTCAATTGGGCCATGGCCTCGTCGGCCTCCGCCAGCTTGGCGCGCATGGCGGCCAGTTCCCGGCTCTGCCCAAACTCCTCTTCGCCGTGCAGAATGTAGAACACGACTCAACCCCGGCCGACGGTGATCCTGTGAACTATGCGATTCCCGTGTTCCTGGCGCGTGACGCTCTCGATGCAGAGGCCCTCCACTTCGGGAGTGGTGGTGACATCCTCCTGGATGCGGGCGGCGAGTGGCTGGGCGACGAGGGAGGCGATTGTGGCGGCCATTAGGGCTACTGGCAACCGGTCGAGCCTAGATCGGGAGCGCCCCTGACCGGCAACAAACGCAGCCGTCCCCGCCGCAACGCTGGTCACTGCCAGGTAGGTGCCACAGCGAGGGTGAACGGCAAGGTGGGCCTCCCCCTGTTGCAGACGAGCAAGGGCCTCGCTAGCAGCACTTGCCACCACTTGTGTAGGAACCGACCCGTAGATATAGAATCCCGAAGGCGTGCTACGACCCGCCATCCGCGCATAGGGATGATGGGAAGATAGGACGTGGATGGTGGCATGCTCCAGGGCGTGATTCTGGCGAACGCGCTGTACAAAGCCGGGAATGCTCATGAGTGATCCTTTCTTTGCCGGTGCGGCAGCTGCTGCGGCTATTATAGCACAGGAGCGAGCCGGGCACAATCTTGTCAAAGCCGCTATGGTTCTGGCTGGGCGGTCGGGCGCCTCCGGCGGGCAATCAGCTCCCAGACAGCGCGTGGTTCGGGCGCCCTCAGCACCAGCGAGGCTGCTACGTACTCGACAATGCCCGCGGTGACAGCTACCCCGGCCGAGAGCCAGGCCTGCCGGTCGCTTAGCAGCCAGGAGAGCGCGGCAGCGAGGATGCCCATCGTCAGCGAGGCCAGGCCGATGCGCGCCAGGGATGCCAGCATGCGCCTGCCCTCCAGACCACCCAAGCGCCGGCGGATCAGGTGCAGGAGCGTGGCCATCTCGACCATCGTCGCCAGAGAGTTGCTCAGCGCCAGGCCGCCATGCTTCATCCAGCCGAGGAGGCCAAAGAGCGAGAGGAAGGCCAGGCTGAGGGCCACATTCAGTCCCATGGCAACGATGCCCACCATCACCGGGGTCTTTGTGTCGTGCAGGGCATAGAAGGCGCGCACAACGATCTCGACCGTGGCGTGGGCCGGCAGCCCCAAGGCATAAAAGGCCAGCGCCCAGGCGACCATCTCGGTGGATGTCTCGCCGAACGCCCCTCGCTGGAAGACGAGCTGAACGAGCGGCTTTGCTAGCACGATCAGGCCCACGGCTGCAGGTAAGGCCAGGTAGAGGATCGCGCGCAGGGTGGCGGAGAGCGTGTTGCGCATCTCGGCCACCTGTCCCCTGGCGGCCTGGGTGGAGAAGGTAGGAAATGCCGCTGTGGCGATCGACTGGGCAAACACACCCTGAGGCAAGAGCATCAGCAACCAGGCATAGTTGATGGCTGCAAGGCTGCCTGCCACCAGGCCTGAGGCCAGGATTGTGTTGACCAGAAAGTTGATCTGCACGGCTGCCAAGCCTACTACTCGTGGCAGCATCAGGCGGCCTACCTCGCGGACGCTGGGATCGTGCAGGCCCAGAACCGGCAAGTAGCGCAGCCCATGCCGCACCAGGCCCGGTATCTGGACCAGCAGATGTGCCAGGGCCCCAGCGACTACACCCACAGCAAGCCCCTTCACGCCCCTATCCGGCGCCAGTACCACGGCGCCAGAGATGATGCCCAGGTTGTAGAGTATCGGCGCCAGGGCAGGCAGCAGAAAGTGTTGCCGGGCATTCAGGATACCCATGACGACGCCGCTCACCCCAAAGATCACGGGGGTGATCAGCATCAAGCGCATGAGCTCGACGGTCAGGGCCTGACGTTGTGGGTCGAACCCCGGCGCAATTACGGCGCTCACCAGCCACGGGGCCAGCAGGGCCGCCAGGGCAGCAGCGGCAGAGGTCAGGATCAACACCAGGTTGATGATCGCACTCGCCAGCTGCCAGGCACCCCTTTCATCCTGGCGGGCCAGGCGGGCGGAGAATGTGGGGATAAAGGCCGAGGCCAGCGCGCCTCCCGCGACGATCTGGAAGAGGATGTCGGGCAAGCGAAACGCTGCCAGATAGGCATCCAGATCGCCGCCAGTGCCGAACTGGTGGCTGATGACCATCTCGCGCAGCAGGCCGAGAATCCGGCTGACGACGAACAGGGCCATGACCAGGCCCGCCGCCCGGGCGATCTGAGCCTTGTCTGCTGAGGTCTGTTTGTCTATGTCAGTAGTCACGTCGGTCCTGTCAGGAGGCTGCCTCTGCAATCAGGTGCAACAGCGTCGTCTCTTGCTCTGGAAGCACTGTGCGGGGATCGAGCACCAGGCGACCGTCCTCGATTCGGGTGATTACAGGTGGGGTGCCAGCCCGGAGGCGGGCAGACACGGCGTCGGGCGATTCGACATCCAGGGCTACCAGGCGTGTGGGCAGCGTTTCGCCGGGCAGGCTGCCCCCACCCACTGTCGAGCGACCGGGCACCACCTGTGCGACTAGCCCCACGCCCCTCAGCTTGCGCTCCCACTTCCTGGCGCGCTTTTGCAGTGCCGGCTCGTCCATGCTGATCATCCGCCATACCGGCACCTTCTCGGTTGCTTCGCCCAGGAGGTAGTGCCGCAGGGTAGCCTGCAACCCGGCCAATGTGGTCTTGTCCACACGTAGCGCGCGGGTAAGTGGGAATTTCTTCAACGCCGCGATCGCCCCAGCATGACCCAGGATGATGCCGGCCTGGGGTCCGCCGAGGAGCTTGTCGCCGCTGCACGATACCAGCGTGGCAGCGGCCATCACGCTCTCCTGGATGGTGGGCTCGTGGGCCAGCCCGTAGGGGGCCGTGTCCAACAGGGTGCCGCTGCCGAGATCGTCAAAGAGGAGCAGATCGCGCTTGGCAGCCAGCTCTACCATCTCGGACAAGGACGGCTCGTGGACAAAGCCAGACAGCCGAAAGTTGCTTCGATGGACGCGCATCAGGGCCACCGCGGACTCTGTGATGGCATCCTCGTAATCGCTGATATAGGTGCGGTTTGTGGTGCCCACCTCCACCAGAACGGCGCCGCTCTGGCGCATCACGTCGGGGATGCGAAAACCCCCACCTATCTCCACCAATTGGCCGCGAGAGATAATGACCTCCCTACCGCGGGTAAAGGCCATCAGAATCAGGAGCAGGGCAGCGGCGTTGTTATTGACCACCAGGGCAGCTTCTGCACCGGTCAACCGGCAGAGGATCTCCTCCGCATGGACATAGCGCGAGCCACGACCACCGGCCTGGAGATCATACTCCAGGTTGGAGTAGCCCAGGGCAACAGCGTCCATCGCCGCCCGTGCCTCGGCGCTCAGTGGGGCCCGGCCCAGGTTAGTATGGACTATCACGCCGGTAGCGTTGATGGCTGGAAGCAGCGTGGGCCGGAGCCTGGCTGCAAGCTGCTCGCTCACCTGCCGAGCCAAAGCGCCGGGATGAGGGCAGGGCTCGCCGTCGCGGATCGCGTCGCGCGCCGCATCAAGCGCCTCGCGGGCAGCATCCACGGTCAGCCCGTGTCCCCAACGTGCGACCAGCGCCGAGACGGCCCCTTCCTGCAGCAGCCGGTCAACGCTGGGCAGCTTGCGCAGTTCCTCCTGGATCTCCATGGAGCACCATACCTTCCTTGGGCGGACGATTCGTGGCGTGTCGCCTCAGGTCTTGGGTGTTTCCTGCTGCGTGTCGCCTCTCAGCCGGGCGATCATGAACTCGACGGCGATAAAGATCAGCACGGTGAGCAGCGCAAATCCGAGGTTAAAGGCGCGTAGATACTGCAGCCAACCCCAGATCATGACGCAAACCCCACCCCAGGCGCTGTGGCGTATAAAGCGATAGGGGTCCTTGGCCAGTGCGTCGGGCGCGAAGCGGCGGTTGAGATAGGACGCAGGCGGGATCAGGGTGGCGGTTACGGCCAGGAAGAGCAGCGCGAAGAAGAAGGCCAGGATGGCTGGATCCGCCGGCGCTACATCATCCGTATACTGATAGAGACCCCACCAACCGATCATGGCGAGGAGGATCGCCACTACGGTAATGATTGCATTTCTCATCCGGCTTCTCCAGAGCGCGTAATACTCAGGTATCTGGCAGGCCCAGCTTGGCGCGGCAGGCACGTGGCGGTGCACTCGCCGCATGCATTATACTCCAAAAGCCGGGAGCCGACAAGCGGGAGAGGATTCATTTAGACTTACCTTGGCAGGCACGCTTTCGGCCTTGCTCCATCTTGCCCATGTACTACCATATGGCTTGACCGAGGATAGCACACTTGGTATACTTGAAGTGATGAGGCAGACTCCGGGGTGAGTTTCGATCGAAATGAGGATAACACCTCTGCACTCCCAGAGCCACAGGCGATTGCCAGGACGATGTAGCGACCTGGGGACATAGCGCATATCATCGCTGCCCAGCAGATGGCTTGCCAAGTGCACCATTCTCCGTTAAGCCGGCACCGTGCGTCAAACCCCTTGCAGGAAAAGGAGGGCAGAAATGCGGTTCGTCACACGTCGACTGTCAGCCGTCTTTGTCGTACCGAGCATCATCTTGCTTCTGTTGATCGGCCCTATGCCATCTCCGGTCAGCTCCGTCTCCATCAGCACAGACACGCTGGCCCCCAACAGCGACCAGGAATGGGAACCACCCTGCTACGCCACACAGATCGACATCACGCCCAATTCCCCCACGACTCGAGATGATTTCCAGGTGACTGCCTATGGTACCTGGCCGAACAGCTGCGCCCCCGTGTACCAGTCCCATGCGATGATTGGCAACGTGCTCATCATAAATACACTCGCCAACGAGGGCGAGATCTGCGCGGCTGTGGTCATGCCCTGGCAGGTCGCGGTAGACGTTGGCAATCTACCAAGTGGCTCCTATGAAGCCTGGATCCGTATCACTGATTCCCAAACGCAGATGACCACACTATGTGCGACTGCGGCCTTTGATGTCGTCCCCTACGTCCTCATCACCGCCGTCTACTACGACGCCTATGCACCCGGCCAGGCTGACGAGGCCTTCCGTCTGCAGAATGTCATCGGCCCCTCTGTCGACCTCACAGACTGGACGGCTACTGATGGGGATGGCATCCTTACCCTGCAGGACGCACTGGGTCCAGGCGATTCCATCTGGATCGCCTGCGAAGCACTTGCCTTTACCGATGAATTCGGCTTCGCTCCCGACTATGAGTACTGTGACGACACCGATCCGGCCGTCCCCGACCTGGCAAGATCCGGCACCTTTGCTCTCAACGACGATGGCGACGAAGTGGTGATCGCAGACGACTCTGCCATCCTGGTGGATGAAGTGATTTTTGAGAGCGGCGACCCTGCCGGCACAGGCTGGTCAGGCCCACCGGTTGAGCCCTACGGTCCGACGACAGCACTCGCCAAGAAGGGACAGATTCTCTACCGCATGCTGGACCAGTCTACGGGGCAGCCGGTCATCGATACCAACACCGCGTCTGACTGGGCACAAGCCACCGGCGATGACATCAACGGCAAGAAGGTCCAGTACCCTGGATGGGATCTGGAAGAGTTCTTTTTCCCGGAGGCTTTCACCGAGGCTGCCACTCTGACCTATGCCGTGGCTCCCGACAACATCTTTGATGCAGTCATGACCGAGATCGATCAAGCGACCAGCAGCATCTACTACGAAGGCTATACCTTCAAGAACGCCGATCTGGCAAACGCCCTCGTAACGCAGATGACTGAGCACCCGGCATTGACCGTCAGGATATTGCTCGAGGGCGAGCCGGTTGGCGGTATCGACGACCAGGAAAAGTGGATCTGCCAGCAGATCGAGAACGCCGGCGGCGAGGTCTATTTCATGTACAACGACAGCGATGCCGGAGTCCATGACCGCTACAACTACCAGCACGGCAAGTGGATGGTCATCGATGGGGAAACACTTCTAACCGGCTCCGAGAACCTCAACTACTCCTCCATGCCTGCCGACGACAAGGCCGATGGGACCGAGGGCAATCGCGGTGTGTGGCTCATCACCGACGCACCCAGCGCCGTTGCCCATGCCCTGGACGTGTTCCAGCATGACCTCGATCCCGAGAACCACGAGGACCTCTTTCGCTGGACGGCCGGCGATCCGACCTACGGCGCGCCAACTCCCGGCTTTACACCGGACTATAGCTCCGGGGGCACAAGCTACGCCGTGCAGTTCCCCACACCCCTGACCATGGATGGCACCTTCTCCTTCGAGATGGTGCATTCGCCCGAAACCAGCTTGCGCGATTCGGACAGCTTGCTGGGGATGGTGGCGCGAGCTGGCTCCGGTGACATTGTACTCATCGAGCAGCTCTACGAGTA
>JBFFCR010000059.1:0-13292 GCA_041559855.1 Anaerolineae bacterium
GATCTCCATCAGCCCGCCCAGCGCCGCGCCGGTCACCGTCGCCACCAGCATCGCCAGGAGGAACATCCATGTGGTGTGCAGGCCCAGGAGCCACGCCGTCAGCGCGTCGTTGGCGAAGCAAGCGAGCAGTCCCAGCAGGAGCGCCCCCAGCACCAGAAGCAGACGCTTTGCCGTCGGAGGGGCGCCCGTTGCGCCCTGCCGGGCGGCAAACCCCGACAGGCTCGCTGCCAGCAGCGCCCCGCCCCCCACCAGGCCGATCAAGGCCAGGATGCTGCCCGTACCCACCCCCTCGGGCACAGGCCTGGATTGGTTCGCCTTGGTAGCCACGTCCAGAGTCAGGGTTGCGGTGGCAGGGCTCTGCACCGGGACGGCCGGGTCCCACCTGGAGATGGGCCAGTTGGCAAAAGAGATGGCCACAAGCGCGATTGCCAGGACGAGCGCTACCCAGGGCCAGATGCGGGCGACTGTGCTCGGCATGCGGAACCGCCCCAGCACGGCATCCCAAAGGGGCCGCAGAAGCAGGCCGGCAACCAGGAGCAGCACCGGGCCCAAGACGTCCACAAAGGTGTCTGGCCGGACATAGACTGTCCATCCCACGTACGCGCCGATCATGAACAGCGCGCCGTGCGCCAGGTTGAGCACGTCGAGCAGTCCAAAGATCAGCGACAGTCCAGACGCGACCAGAAAAGTGACTGCGCCCATGGCGACGCCGCGAAAGACTGTGATCACCCAATCGGAGGTGCTCATCCCCTGGACGGCCAGCAGAAAGAGTACGGCCAGCACCGCCAGGGTAATCAGGAGCACGCGGTTCTTGCGTATCGATTCCATGGCTCCCCCCTCACGCCGCGCCCAGGTAGCGGTGGATGGTCTCCTGGTCGTTGACCAGGTCGGCCATCATCCCCTCTTGCACGGAGCGTCCCTCTTCGATGATCACATATCGTTCGGCTAGCTGGCTCGCCACCACAAAGTTCTGTTCCACCAGAACGACCGTCGTCTCGGCCGACAGCCGGTGGATCGCCTCCATCATCTGCTCGATGATCACCGGAGCCAGTCCCTCGCTCGGCTCGTCGATCAGCAGGAGTTGGTTGTCTGGCACCAGCGCCCGGGCAACGGCCAGCATCTGTTGCTGCCCGCCCGATAGGTGGGTCCCTGGCAGTTTGATCAGCCGCTTCAGATCGGGAAAGAGGCCAAAGATGAACGCCTCCTTCCGGTCCAGGTCACCCTTGCGCCTTTCGGCGATGCGGAGGTTCTCCTCCACGCTCAGGTCGCGAAAGATGGCGCGGTGTTCCGGCACGAAACCGATCCCCATGCTGGCGATCTCGTAGCTGCGCTGTCCCTGGATCTCTTTACCGTCCAGGATCACCTTTCCGTGCCTGGGCGGGGTCAGCCCCAGGATCGACTTGAGGGTGGTGGTCTTGCCGGCGCCGTTGCGGCCCAGCAAGGCGATGATGCACCCCTTGGGCACCTCCACCGTCACCCCCTGCAAGATGTGATACTGGCCGATGAAGGTATGGATGTCGCGGACCTCGAGCAGATTCCCCATCGTACCTCCTCATCACGCCTGCAGGTCGCCGTACAGGCCGCCTAGGTAGGCGCTTTGGACGACCTCGTTCGCGGCTATCTCGGCGGGCGCGCCCTCGGCTAACAGCTGGCCCTGGTGCATGACCGTGATCCGGTCTGAAACACTCATCACCACGTTCATGTTGTGCTCGACCAGCAACACAGTCTTGTTGCCCGCCTCCCGGACCTGCTGAACCAGTTCTATCAACTCCGGCACCTGTTCCGCAGCCATGCCTGCCGTTGGCTCGTCCAATAGAAGGACGTCGGGGTCAGGGGCCAGGATCATGCCCAGTTCGAGCTTGCGCTTGTCCCCGTGGGGCAGATTTCGCGCCAGTTGCAGGGCCCGTCCCCCCAATCCTACCTGGCCTATGACCTCCATCGCCCGTTCCTCGTACTGGTGGAAGCTTCGATGGTGGCTGAGGAACTTGAAATTATCCCGCCCCAACGCCTGGCAGGCCAGCCGCACGTTTTCCAGTACTGTCAGGTTGGGAAAGATGTTGGTGATCTGAAACGATCGCCCGATGCCCAGATGGATCGTGCGGTGGATGGGCTGGTGGGTGATGTCGCGACCCTTGAAGAGAACCCGGCCGCTGGTGGGAGCCAGGGTGCCGCTGACGAGGTTGAACAGCGTCGTCTTGCCTGCTCCGTTCGGGCCGATGATCGAGTGTAGGGTGTTGGTCCGGACCTGGATGCTGACGTCGTCCACGGCCACCAGGGCGCCGAACTCCTTGCGAAGTTTTACGGTTTCCAGGATTATATCGTCCGCCATCGACCTCCTCCCAACGGTGGGAACGCCTGGAGCGTCGCCACCCCAGGCTATGTTGCGTCGAGCCGTTTTCTTTCGGGGGGGCCTGCGGAACCTGGCCGCAAGCCCCCCCAGTGGAACTATGCTATTCCCCGCTCAGGCTGCCATAGGGGAGGCTGCCGCAGCGGTCCTTGAGATTCTCGGGCAGGAGGCATGGGATCTCGGGTCGCGTGGTGTCGACCAGTTCAAAGAACTTGAACTCGGGGTCGTCCACGTTGAGGAGCTTGACGATGTACATGTCCTGCATCGCCATGTGGTCCTCGGCGCGGAACAGGATGGTGCCCTTGGGTCCGTCGAACTCCATGCCCTCCATGGCGGCGATGAGCGCCGCAGAGCTGGTGTCGCCGTTGGTCGCGCGCAGGGCCGTCACCGTGGCGATGGCTGCGTTCATGCCATCGGCGTCGAACAGGTCGGGCGGCACGCTGTAGCGAGCCAACGTTTCCTGGACCAGCCAATCGTTGATGGGGTTGTCGGGCGCGGTATAGTGGTAGAGGATGCCGGCGGTCTGGCCGATGGCGGTGCTAAAGAAGGCGGCCATGAGGCTGTTGTTGATGTAGGCGGTGCCCAAGGCCATCTCGTCCATGACGCCCGATTCCTGTGCTGCCTGCATCATGGAGATAAAGCCTCCGCCGGCCCAGGTGACGATCCAAGCCTCCGCGCCGGAAGCCAGAATCTGGTCCATGTAGGGGGTAAAGTCGGTGGTGTCTGCCGGTGCAAAGATGTCGTCAGCGACGAACTCGCCGCCAAAGTAGGTGCAGGCATCGCGGAAGGCTTGAGCGCCGCCCCAGCCGAAGGCATAGTCGGGAGCGATCTGGACGTAGGTATCGTACTCGGTGGTCATGTATTCGCACTGGTTGACGGCGTCGTGGTAGTTGGTGCGGCTGACGCGGAAGGTGTGGTCGTTAAAGTTGGCGCCGGTGATCTCGTTGGCGGCCGCGGGGGCCACGATGAGCACTATGTCGTTGTCCAGCGCGATCTGCTGGAGCGTGGCCGTGGCGCCCGAGCTGACGGTGCCCACCAGCATGTCCACTCCTTCGACCTCGATCAGCTCGCGGGCCACCGTGGAGGTGGTCTCCGGATTGCTCTGGTCGTCGCGGATCAGGATCTGGATATCGCAGTTGTCGACGGTGAAGGTGTGATCCTCAGTTCCTGGCGCACCGGCCATGTACTCCATGCCGAGCAAGAAGCTGCGCTCGATCATCTCGCCGTAGAGGGCCAGTGCCCCGCTCTTGTCGGTGATCAGGCCGATCTTGATCGGCTCTTCGCAGGTCAGGCCTGAGGGCGCCTCCTCTACCACCGCGGCTTCGGTGGGCGTTGGCTCCGGGGTCGCGGTCGCGCCGCAAGAGACGATGAACGACATGACCAGCAGCAATGCAAGCAACTTGTACAGGGTCTTCATTTTATTCCTCCTCCTAGTACGTACAGTTTTTTTGGATCCGAATGGAGCGTATTGTACCACAACTTGCTATCTCAGTCGAACGCGCGAATCGGTGTTTTGCCATCACCTCCCTTCTTGTATGCTTCCCTCTCCCCTACTCCACCAACAGGACCGATTGGCCGGTGACCACCTGTCTGTCCTCCTGGTTGTAGGCGGCGGTCTTGAGCGTGATGATCCGCTTTTCCGGACGCCAGGAGGTCACTTCGACCACGGCGGTAACGGTGTCTCCGAGAAACACCGGGGCCACAAACTCGAGCTGCTGGCTGAGATAGATCGCGCCAGGCCCTGGCAGCCTGTTCGCCAATACAGCCCCGATCAATCCCCCTGTGAGGGTGCCGTGGGCCACACGCCTGCCGAAACGGCTCTTGCTGGCGTACTCTTTGTCGACATGGATGGGGTTCACATCACCGGTAAGCGCTGCAAAGGTGTTCACATCAGCTTCAGTGATGGTCCTGGTCAGGCTGGCCTGTTCTCCTATGTAAAAGTCAGCACGGGCGGCGATATCTGCCATCTACAGCCTCCGGGGTGAGTGGCTAGTGAGCCGGGTACTTGGCCAGAAAGCCAAGGATCAACGAGTTAAAGACGCCCGGTCGTTCCCACATCGCGGCGTGACCGGCTTGCGGGATGAGGGCGAACTCGGCATGCGGGATCTCACGGGCGATAATCTCGGAGTACTGGCGCGGCTTGAGCAGATCCAGTTCGCCCGCCACCACCAGCGTGGGCGCCGCGATGCGGTGCAGATCGGCGGTGATATCCAGCGCAGAGAAACAGAGCAGCAGCTCTAGGAACGCGTCAAAGTCCAGCGTTTCGTAGCGTTGGCGCGCCAGGCGCAGTGTTTCCTGGTTGGCTGCGATCCAGTTCTCGGAAAAGGTGAGCGGGTAGACAGTCTGGTAGAGCCCTTCCGCGTCGTGGGCGCGGGCCGCGCCGATCCAGATGTCTATCAAGCCCTGCAAGAGCGGGTCCACCTGGCTGACGGCAGAGGTCACCACCAAGCTGCGGGTGCGCTCCGGGTACTTGAGGGCAAAGACCATGCTGACCTCGGCCCCGTACGAGGTGCCGCCGATGTGCGCTTGGTCGATCCCCAGCAAATCCAGAAGCCCGGCCAGGTCATCGGCGTGCATCTCCATGGTGTACGGCCCTGGCGGGTGCTCTGATTGCCACATGCCGCGGCAGTCGTACAGCAGCAGCCGGTGGCGCCGCGACAGGACCGGTGTCTGAAAGGCCCAACTGGCGGTGCTCATCAGCACGCCGTTGGAGAGCACCAGTACGTCCGCGTTCTCTGGGCCGTGCAGTTCATAGTAGAGTTCGATCCCGTTGACCTTTGCCCTGGGCATGATGCCTCCTGTAGCTCTGCAACCGTCCGAGCCAGAGCTCGATTGCCTGCCAGAACCTAGACCTTCTCAAAGGCGAGGTAGGTTCGTTCGGCTTCTCCCTCGCCGCGGCGCAGAAAGGCGACTCGCACCGGCATGCCGACCTCGATCTGTGCGGGCGCCGCGGGGTCCACGCCCGTGATCTGGGCGCTGATCGTGGGACCCTCCTCCAGCTGCACGATGCCTGTGCAATAGGGGTTCGTCCGTCCATAACCGGCCTCGAGCATGGCCGTGGGCGCAATGTGAACCGTGGTAAAGGCGACCAACTTGCCCTTGCCGCTGACCTGCTCCCACTCCATGTCATCGCCGTGGCAGGCTGGGCAGAGTGGGCGTGGCGGAAGGTGCAACGCGCCACATGACTTGCAGCGGGTGCTCATGAGCTTTTGCTCCCCGAGATACTGGGAAAACCCTTCGCCTGTGATCGGTCTCTCGCTCATCGCTGCCTCCGCTCAAAGATGTGTACGGCGCACGTCTGCCCGGTGCCGCCTACGTTGTGGGTGAGGCCCACATCCAGGTTGCCCGGAACCTGCCGCTCGCCGGCGATGCCGCGCAACTGCTTCCAGATCTCTACGACCTGACCCGCGCCCGAAGCCCCGACCGGATGGCCCTTCGACTTGAGCCCTCCGGACGAGTTGATCGGCCTGGGACCGGTCCGCGCCGTAAGGCCCTCATCGGCGGCCCGGTAGCCCTCACCCGCCGGGAAAAAGCCCAGGTCCTCGGTAGCGATCACTTCGGCGATGGTGAAGCAGTCGTGCACTTCGGCTACCTTGATGTCCGCAGGCGTTAGGCCAGCCATCTCATAGGCCTGCTGGCCTGCCAGCCTGGCGGCGCGCAACGTGGTCAGCGAGGCGCGGTCGTGCAGCGCCCCATCGCTGGCCTGGCCCGATCCGATCACATAGAGCGGATCAAGGCTAAAAGAACTCGCAAGCTCTTCGCTGACCAGCAGCAGGGCGGCCGCCCCATCCGAGATCGGAGAGCAGTCGAACAGCCGCAAGGGCCAGGCGATGACCGGGTTGGCGCGGTCGTCGTGAAGGAATTCCATCTCGTCGCTCCACGTGGGGATCGGGTAGCCCTTGCTCTTTGCCCGCGCCACCTTGCCCTCCATGATCTGGCGGATGGTGGCCCCAAACTGGGCCTTGTCGTTGATCGCGCCGTTGCTGTGGTTCTTGATGCCGACTTGCATGAACGACTCCGGCGTCGCGCCGTAGCGGGCCATGTAGGCAGTGGCCATGGCGGCGTAAAAGCCGGGAAAGGTAAAGCCAGCCGGGATCTCGTAGGTGGCATCGCCGGCGGTGGCCAGTGTATCGGTGACCCGCTCGGTGGGCAGGTCGGTCATCTTTTCGATGCCCCCCACCAGGACCACGTCGTACAGGCCGGATGCGATGGCGATGATGCCCTCGCGCAGGGCGACGCCGCTGCTGGCGCAGGCATCCTCGACGCGTGTGGCAGGGCGCGGGGTCAGGCCCACCCAATCGGTCATGATGGGGGCAGTGTGCCCCTGGCCCTCGAACAGGTCGCTCGAGTAGTTGCCGATATAGAGCGCTTCGATGTCGTTCGGGTCCAGCCCCTTGTCAACCGAAGCGCGCATCTCCTGGAAGGCTGTAACAAAGAGGTCGCGGGTCGCGAGGTCTGGGAAGGCGCCGAACTTGCTCATCCCCGCGCCGACGACGGCGACACCACGTCCGAGCTTGCGTGTTCTCATCTCGATTCTTAGCTCCTTCGATCTCCTAGATTCTCGCCAGGAATTCATGGAACAGACCGTCAAATTCTTCTGGCTTTTCTATGTGCGGACCATGGGCGGCATCCTGGATGACCTGCTCTTCAAAGCTGCCACTGTTGGCCGCGTATTGCTCCAACACATCACGGGTCTGGCTCACCATCGGCTGTGGCGGGTAGACGTCATCGCCAGGCCAGCCAGGCACGAGTTGCATCTTGCCCAGGGTGCCAAAGTCGAACATCGAGTTGTCAGAGACGATCATGTCGTGGCTGCCCCGGATCCAGAGGATGGGCGCCTTGGGCTGGGTGGCTATCAGGGCCGGCACGTCCTTGAGCACGTACTTGGGCGACCCGGCGTTGATCGGTCCCCAGACCCCAGGCGCGACGTTGGGCCAGTTCGCGGACGGCACTAGGTCGCCTGGATAGCGGTCGGTGCCCATCTTTTCCATCAGCGCGCCAGTGAGGAAATCCTCCTCTCGCACGGCACGGAAGGGCGGTACGTAGTAGAAGGCATTGATGACGTTTCGCGGGGAGTTGGGATCCTCTGTGCTTCGATCCCCTTCGGTGATGCGCCGCACGAACTCGGGATTGACAGTGCCGCCGCCCGAGCCTGCAAAGTCGTCGTAGCAGGGCGTGCCCTCGATGCCCTTGGTGCCGCCAAAGCCGTAGGGCGAGACGGGTGAGACCAGGGTCGCTGAGAGCACATTCTGCGGGTGGTCGATCAGAAAGCGGTAGATGACGCCGCCCCCCATGGACCATCCGACCAGGTGCGCCGCCTCGATGCTCAGGGCGCCGTACAGGGCTGCCAGGTCGTCGCTCCAGTCGCCCATGCCCCGGGTGCCATCGATCAACTTGTCCTCGGTCCAACCGTAGCCGCGCAAGTCGGGGGCGATGGCGCGATAGCCCGCGGGGAGGGCCAGCATCGTCTCCTCCCAGTACAGGGCCGAGGAAAAGTTGCCGTGTAAGAAGATCACCGGCGTGCCGTCCTGCGACCCGCAGGTGAGTAGGTGAGTGTTCAGCCGTTCGGTCTGAACCATCTGGGAGGTAATGCCCTCCAGTGTTGTGATCTCGCTCATGGTGTACTCCTTTCCGTTTTCTTGCTGCACCAGACGATCCCCTGCTCGTCAGCCTCCAAGGAAGCCAGCAACTGGCCTAGCTCACGAGCCTTTCCTGCAATTCCCGCTTCAGAATCTTGCCCGCCGCCGAGATGGGTAGTTCGGAGAGGAACTCGACGCTCTTGGGGACCTTGAAGCGGGCCAGGTGATCCTGCATGAAGGCGATCAACTCCTCCTGGGTGGCGCACATGCCTGGCTTGAGCACAACGCACGCCAGGCCCACCTCCCCCCACTTGGGGTCAGGCACGCCAATGACGGCGCACATGTGCACTGCCGGATGCCGGTAGATCACGGCCTCGATCTCGGCCGGATAGACGTTCTCTCCACCTGAGATGAACATGTCCTTCTTGCGGTCCACGACGTAAAAGTACCAATCCTCATCGTGGTGCACCATGTCGCCGGTGTGGAACCAGCCTTCCTCATCATAGGCTGCGGCAGTGGCTTCGGCGTTGTTCCAGTAGCCGGAGCAGCCGCTCGGCCCCTTTAGCACCAGCTCGCCTACCTCGTTGGGGCCCAGGGGGCGATTGTCGCCATCCACCACCCGCACGTCTACGAAAAAGTTGGGCCGCCCTATGCTGCCCGCCTTGCGGATGGCATCCTCGGCGGGGAGGGCAAAGAGCCCCGGACCGTACTCGGTCATGCCAAAGCCCTGTTTGAAGCGGACACCCTTTTCGCTGCCATACTTTTCCACCAGGGGCACCGGCAGGGGGGCGCCGCCGCTGGTGCAGAAGCGCAAGTTGCCCAGGTCTGCTGTGTCCCAATTGGGGGCCTGGGTCATCATCTGGTACATGGTGGGCACCGCGGCAAAGATGGTCACTCGCTCACGTTCGAGCAGCTCCAACACCTGCTCTGGCATGAACTGCCGGACCAGGATGCTGGTATTGCCAAAGACAACCTGGGAGGATAGATAGGTAAAGAGGCCGCCGGTATGGAACAGGGGAAATACGCAGAGATAGGTGTCGCTGTGGGTCACGTCGTGGGTGACCGTGTTGAGGACGTTCCAGCAGATCTGGCGGTGGCTGATCATGGCGCCTTTGGGCAGACCCGTCGTGCCGCCGGTGAAGAGCAAGCAGCCGATGTCATCCTTTTCCAGTGTCTCACACGTCACCGGCGTGTCGGCAGAGGTGTCCAATACCGCCCGGTAGTGCTGACTGCCAGGCAGGCCGTCGCCTTCGAGATGGATATAGTGGTCTATGGCGTATGCGGTGCCGCGGGTGGCGCCCTCCATATCGGCCACCGTCTGTCGAAAGTCGTCCGAGTAGAGCAGGACTTTCGGCTCCGTCTGCTCGACGAGGCCCACCAGCTCGCGCCAGTGCAGCCGCCAGTTGAGGGCCGTATGGATGGCGCCCAGCTTGCCACAGGCGTAGAACAGATCCAGATGCTCGATGCCATCGCGCGCCAGGATGGCTACCCTGTCGCCCTTCTCAACGCCAGCCTGACTGCGCAGCCAGTTGGCCAACCGGTTGACGCGCCGGTTCCACTGGCGGTAGGTGAGCCTCAGCTCTGGCTCCTTGCCGGCATCGATGATGGCGAGTTTGTCGGGGCTATAGATCTCGCGCCTTGCTAGATAATCGCCGATGTACATAACATTTCCTCCCGCTGCTCACTGGCTACCCTGTCGCAGGGGCCCGAGGCTGAATCGTCAGCCTCAATCCTGTCCTGGTGGACAGGATGCAAAGCCCTACGGGCTGACGTGCCAGCCCCGAAGGGGCTTTGCCCTCTCAGGGTGGGGGTTCAGCCCCGCCAATTCGCAGTGGCGCAATCTTCCTTCCCCCTACCCACTGAGCACTGATCACTGTTCACTACTCACTGTTCTCTACCCACTATATATTCCACTGCCACACGCTCGCCGCCATCGCCAGGCCACCACCGCTGGCGCAAAAGACCACATTGTCACCCTTTCGGGGCGCTACCGGCTGCCCGTGTGCCGCACGCCCGCCGTGCAGGGCGTCGTCCAATGCCGCAGGGATGCAGGCCGAACCGATGTAGCCCCACCTGTCCATGATCCAGTGGGTCTTGCTCATGGGCTGGCCCAGGTTTTGCATGACAAACTCGATGGTGCGCAGATTGATCTGGGTAAAGAGAAAGAGATCGATCTCGTTCACAGCGAGCCCCGCCTTTTCCACCACCCTGCGGATCAGGGGAGGCCAATTGTCGCTGTTGAAGGTGGCGGGGAACCTGCGCACGAACTGGACACGGGGCTTGCCCAGCTCGTTCACAACCTCCGGCGTGGCGGGACGGAAAGTGCCGCCCGTGTAGATCCCCAGCGCGTCGTGATACTGGCCGTCGGCGAACAGCTTGCCGCTAAGGAAGCCGGGCTCCTCCCCAGCACCGACAATGACCGCGGCGGCGCCGTCGGCGAACAGCGTGCAGGTATACTTGTCGCTCCAGTCGATATACTTGGTCATGCCATAGCCGCCGGCGACCAGGATATATCTATAGTCGGGGTCGGTGGCCATGTAGCGAGCAGCCATGTCCAGCCCTGTGACCCAGGCGGCGCAGGCGCAGTTGATGTCGTACGTGCCGGCGCCGGTCGCGCCGAGCTTGGCTTGCACGGCGGATGCCGTCGCTGGACTGAGATAGTCGGGCGTGTCAGTCGCCACCAGGATCAGATCCAGGTCCGAGGCGGTGAGGCCTGCCCGGTCCAGCGCCTGCCGCGTTGCCGATACGACCATGTCAGACGTCACTTGGTCGTCCGACATGACGTGCCGCTCGTGGATGCCGACATTCTCCACCAGCCAATCGCCGACGTCCTCGCCCAACATCGCGCTCAGCTCGCCGTTGGTGACTACCTTCTCCGGGATATACCGGCCGGTAGAGAGGATCTGTGCGATGCGCGCCATCGTTGCCTAACCCTTCAGAAACTCGACGACCGCAGCCACTGCCTCGTCGGGGACCTCGAGCGGGAAAAAGTGCCCGGCGTTGGGCAGGATCTTCACCTTGCTGCCGGCAATCTCCCGCTGCAGCAGGTCAGCGTTGCCTGGCGGCACCACCTTGTCGTGCTCGCCAAAGAGGATCAGCGTTGGCACCTGGACCTCCTTGAGCTTGTGCTCAAAGCATGCCGGTTCGGGGATCAGGGCCAGCCCGATCTGCAACTGGGCCTGGTAGCTTGCGGGGTCAAGGGGGTGCCCGATGCGGTAGGCCAGCCATTCGTCGATGATCGCCGGGTAGGCCTCCGCAAAGCCAGGCGCGGTGCTGATCACGATACCGCGCCGCAACCGCTCGATCGGGTCGGATTGCATGTCGGTCAACACAGCCAGCGCCTCAGGCGTCACCGGGATATGGCGCGCCCCCCCAAAGTTGGAGGCCGACAGGATCAGCTTGCTCACCAGATCCGGATGGCTGAGCACCAATGCCTGGGCGACGAACCCGCCCATGGAGTGACCCATGATGGCAGCCTTCTCGACGCCCAGCGCTTCCAGCATCGCGGCGGTATCGTCTGCCAGCATCTGCGCTGTGTAGGGTCCAGCGGGTTTGTCCGTTTCGCCCACGCCCCGGTTGTCAAAGGTGATCACCTGGAACTGCTCTGCCAGGCCGGGGACCATTTTGTGCCACATCCAGAGATCGTATCCCAGCCCCGAAATCAGGACCAGTGGCTCCCCCGTCCCATAGACCTCGTAGTGGATCTCTATCTCGCCTGCGCGTATCTTTGGCATCGTTTACTCCTCTGGAGAGCTCGGCGAACTGCTACCCCGCATACTGCTTCTTGAGCTCTACTTTTAGCACCTTCCCATACGAAGAATAGGGCAGCCCGTCGGCAAACACGATCTGTTTCGGAACCTTGAACCGGGCCAGGTGTTCGCCGCAGAAGGCTTTTAGCTCCTCCACTGTTGCCGTCTGGCCTTCTTCCAGCACGACGACCATCAGCCCGACCTCGCCCCACTTCTCATGGGGCATGCCGATGAGAGCTGCGTCGCGGACCGCGGGATGCTCGCGAAAGATCCCCTCCACCTCGGCAGCATAGATATTCTCGCCGCCGCTCTTGATCATGTCCTTGTAGCGCCCGATGATGTAGAAGAAGCCGTCCTCGTCCATGCGGGCCATGTCGCCGGTGCGGAACCACGGCCCTGATCCGGTAAGCGGATCGATCCAAAGGGACTTGGCGCTCGCTTCGGGATTGCGCCAGTAGCCACTGCAGACGTGCGGTCCCCAGATGATCAACTCGCCTTCCTGGCCCATGGGGACGTCCTGCTCCGTATCGGGGTTGATCAGGCGCATCTTGCTGTGAAAGATCGGCTTGCCCACCGAGCCGATCTTGCGCACTGACTCCTCGTCGGTCATGCTAAAGCAGTTGACACCTACCTCGGTGAGACCGTACCCCTGGCGGAAGACGCCCCCCTTGATCGCCAGCCAGTCGCGCGCCAGTTCCACCGGCAGCGAAGCGCCGCCGCTGATAAAGAACCGTACATGGCTGAAATCGGCCTCGGCAAAGCCGGGCGTGTCCATGAGCAAGCGGTAGATGGTAGGCACGCCCAGCGCGGTGGTGCACTTGTCCTCCACGATTGTGCGAAAGATCGCCTCTTGGTCAAAAGCGCGAAAGAGCACGATCCGTCCGCCCAGGTAAAAGAGCGGCGTCAGGAAGGCAAACAAGCCCCCGGCATGAAAGAGCGGCGTGAACACCGGCGAGACGTCGTCGCCGGTCAGCCCCCAGCTTGTAGCAGTGTTGAGGCAGTTCCACAGAACCTGGCGGTGCGGGATCATGGCTCCCTTGGGCCGGCCCGTCGTGCCAGAGGTGTACAGGATGGCATAGGTGTCGTCGGCAGACAGGGGTGGGCGTTCCGGCTCAGCACTGGAGGCGGCTGCCAGCCCCGTGTCATAATCTAGGGCGCCCTCGAATCGAGCGCCCTCCACGCCGATATAGTGCGCCACCTCGATCTCGGGCCGCACCTCGGCCAGCAGGTCCACGAACTCTGGCCCGCAGAGGAGCACACGAGGCTCGCAGTCGTTTGCGATATAGATCAACTCCCGGGCTGCCAGACGCCAGTTCAAAGGGGCAAGGATCGCGCCGATCTTGACCAGCCCGTAGAGCAGGTCCATGTAGGCAATGCCGTTGTGAGCCAGGATCGAGACGCGATCCCCTTTCTGTACGCCCAGCGCTCGCATCCAGTTTGCCAGGCGAATGGCTCTGTCGTTGAGCTCCGCGTAGGTGTATCGCTGATCCTTGTCCTTCTCGATCAGTGCCACGCGGTCGGGCGTGAGGCGCGCCCGGTTGGTCAGCAGATCCGCCGCATGCATCCCTCTCCTCCTCCCGCGCCAATCCTGGCGCAACTTGTCTAGGTTCCGACGAC
>JBFFCR010000060.1:0-13247 GCA_041559855.1 Anaerolineae bacterium
TATATCGCATTGCCCGTGGAGGGCTATCGCATCCCCGCTCGCCCCCTTTCCCCAGGAAAGGGGGCGACGCCTTGCTTCCGCACCTCGCCCATTGTCCCCGGTTTGTGCATCTCGATGGGAGAGGGCGCGGGTGAGGGCTAAGGTTAAAATTCCACGTAGGTTCCGGCAGCATTGCGGCCTGCCTTGCACTGCCGACCGGTTTGTGGTATAGTATCAGGGCCTACCACCTCTAGTGGGTCCTACTTATACTAGCTACGAGATATAGTAGTGTCAGAGGTGGGATGAGGGGGTCGGGGAGTGCTCGAGTGTTCCCGATCCTTTCCATCTCCTTGGATCTTGACACTGTGTCTGATTGGTACGCGACGGAGAAGAGCGATGAGGTGTCCGTTCTGCAGTTCCGGCAACTCTCGAGTCATTGATACGCGCAGCGCAGAGAGCGGGATCCGGCGGCGCCGCGAGTGCGAGGATTGCGGGCGGCGGTTCACAACCTACGAGCGCGTTGCCCCATTGCGGCTGATGGTCATCAAGCAAGATGCGCGGCGTGAGCCATTTGACCGGGACAAGATCCTACGCGGAATCCAGATCGCGTGTGCCAAGAGACCGATTGACACCGAATCGATCGAGGAGTTGGTCAGTGGCATAGAGAGTGAGTTGTACCATCGCGGCAGTCGTGAAGTGACGAGCCGCGAGATCGGTGAGATGGTGATGCAGAACCTGCGCAAGCTGGACGAGGTGGCCTATATTCGTTTCGCCACCATTTATCGCAAGTTCGCGGATGTGGAGGACCTGGCTGACGAGATCGATGCGCTGCTCGAGAGGCGACAGTTGGAGGAGAGCCTGAGAGCGCAATTGCGCCTGGACCTGTAAGAACCACAAGGAGACCCGGTGACTTTGTCGCACTTGCTGGTGCCGTCGTCGTACGGCACGCTGATCCTCCTCTGGCGGGACACCGCAGAGGGCCCCAAGGTAAGCCGTGTCCTTCTACCCAGGGACGGGCACGCTACAGAAGAGATGTTGGGTGTGTTGCACGGCGGACCTCAGGCTCACTCTCATCCTGAGATGAGGGCGCTGGCCGGCCGGATCGCGCGCTTTCTGGAGGGGGATGACATAGAGTTTTCACTCAGGCTGACGACGCTCGATGAGTGCTCCACCTTTCAGCAGCAGGTCCTTCGAGCGGAGCACGCTATCCCCCGGGGAAGTGTCAGTACCTACGGTCGCATTGCAGCCCATCTTGGGGTGCCTGGCGGGGCACGGGCGGTGGGCCGCTCACTGGCTGGCAATCCATTTCCCATTCTCATACCGTGCCATCGCGCCATCCGCTCTGACATGCATCTGGGTGGCTACCAGGGTGGAACTGCTATGAAGCGGGCGCTGCTCGAAATGGAGGGACTGATAGTCTCGCCACAAGGCAAGGTGTTAGCCGCGAGCGTGCACTATTCGCGGGGCGCATGGATGCGGCCCTGCGCTTGAGGATAGACCATGTTAGAACAGATCGACGTCGTTTCGAGGCCCAGAGAAGAGGCGCTGCCGCCGCCGCAGGAGCTAGAAATCCCGCTAAGCGAGAATGCACTCACAGTGCTGCGCAAACGCTACCTGCGCCGTGGACCGGACGGAGAGCCGATCGAGACGGCGGCCCAGATGTTCTGGCGGGTAGCCAGCGTCATTGCCTCCCCCGACGCAGAGTACAGCGAGGACAGAGCGGCTGCCGCTGAGCAGGCGGGCCGGACCGCTCATGCCTTCTATGATCTACTTACTTCCATGCGGTTCATGCCCAATTCGCCCACCTTCACGGGAGCCGGCACACCCCTGGGGCAGCTCGCTGCCTGTTTTGTGCTGCCCATAGAGGATGACATGGGCCGCGACGCTGCAGGCATCTTTTCCACGCTGCGCGTGGCAGCCCTCATCCAGCAGACGGGGGGCGGAAACGGCTTCTCATTCTCGAGGCTACGCCCCAAGGGGGCGCGGGTGAGTACGAGCAAGGGCGTGGCTACGGGGCCAGTGGGGTTCCTCAGGGTGTACGACAAGGCGTTTGGCGAGATCGCGCAGGGAGGAACCAGGCGCGGTGCCAATATGGCGGTGCTCCGCGTGGACCACCCAGACATCCTCGAATTCGTGCGCTGCAAGGGTCACGAGGGCGACATCGCCAACTTTAACATCTCGGTGGGCATCACTGATGCCTTCATGCGCGCCGTCGAGGCTGACGAGGAGTATGATCTGATCAACCCCCAGGACAACAGCGTCTGGAGGAGGATCAGCGCCCGAGAGGTATTCGACGAGATTGTCGTGCACGCCCACCGCAACGGCGAGCCCGGGGTCCTGTTTCTGGACGCGGCCAATCGCTCCAACCCCGTGTCACATCTATATGATCTGGAAGCCACCAATCCCTGCGGCGAGCAGTGGCTGGGGCCATACGAGAACTGCTGCCTTGGCTCGGTCAATCTGGCCCTACACATGGCGCTGGGCGGTGGTGTGGACTGGGTGAAGCTGCAGGAAACGGTGGAGCTGGGCCTTCGATTCTTGGACAATGTGGTCGATGCCAACAAGTACGTGCCCACTGTGCCCGAGATCGAGGAGGCTGCGCTGCGGGCACGTCGCGTCGGGCTTGGCATCATGGGCCTGGGCGATCTGATGTTTCAAGCAGGCATCCGCTATGGTAGCTCGGAGGCCGAGGAGTTTGCCGCCCAGATTCTGGAGTTCATCCGCTTCCATGCCATGCGTACCAGCATCGAAAGGGCGCGGGAACGGGGCGCCTTTCCCTCACTCCAGGGCAGCATCTATGACCCCCTGAATCTGAAATGGCGTCCCCCGACACCGCTCAGTCCCTATGTCCATGACTTTGGACGACCCCCGCTGGACTGGAATGAGATCGTGCAGGGGATCCGGGCGCACGGCATCCGCAACGCGGCCCAGACCACAGTTGCGCCGACGGGCACCATCGGCACTGTCTCCGGTTGCGAGGCGTATGGTTGCGAGCCAGCCTTTGCCCTGGCCTATATCCGGTATTTCAAGGATGGCGACGACGACGTGGAATTGACCTATACCAGTCCGCTTTTCATGCAGGCATTGGAGCAGGCAGGCCTCGATCAGGACGCTCGAGACCGGATCGCCCAACAGGTAGCGGAGACCGGCAGCTGCCAGGACATCGACGAGGTTCCGGAGGAGGTGCGCCAGGTCTTTGTCGTCGCCAATGACATCACAGCTGAGGAGCACGTCCGCATGCAGGCCGCTATACAGGCTTTCGTGGACAACAGCATCTCAAAGACTGTGAATTTCCCCGATACGGCGGCCACGGATGACATTGCACGTGCCTACCTCCTGGCCTGGAGGCTGGGCTGCAAGGGGCTGACCGTCTATGTGACCGGTTCCCGCGAGAAGGTGGTTCTGCAGACGCAACAGACCAAAGGCGCCGGCGTGCTTGATATGGGCGAGGCAAAGCCCCGCAAGCCGAGACCTGGTGTGCTTCATGGCAATACCTACCGTACGCCGACACCCCTGGGCACGGCGTACATCACCATCAACGAGAACGGCGATCGCATACCCTTTGAGGTGTTTGCCAACGTCGGCAAAGCTGGCTCCGACACTGCTGCCGTGGCAGAGGCCATCGGCAGGCTCATCAGTCTGACGCTGCGCATGCCCTCGCCATTGACGGCTGAGGAGCGCCTGGCGGGCGTCATCGAGCAGTTGTCCGGTATTGGCGGGCGCCGGCCTATGGGTTTTGGTCCAAACCGGGTGCGTTCCCTGCCCGATGCCATTGCGCAGGTGCTGGCCCGCCACATAGCAATGGTGGAGGCTGAGCAGCCTCCCGAGCAGTTGCCCCTGCCTATCTCAATGCCCAGCCAGAAGGCTGACCTCTGCCCAGATTGCGGTCAGGCCAGCTTTGTCGCCATGGAAGGCTGTCGCAAGTGCGTGAGTTGCGGCTATAGCGAGTGCTAGGGGCCTCCGCGCAGTGGGAGACTGGGTTCTGGCTCTCCGCAGGACAGGTTGTCGGTAAGGGATCAGAACCCGGTTTCTTGCCGGTTCTGCCTCTTTGTGCTTTTCTCCCGTGAATGCTATAATTGCCCCCATGTTGAGACGACTCGTACGCGCCCTCCTGAGCCTGGTGCTGCTGGTGATCCTGGCGGGAGTGCTGACCTTTCTCTATATCGGAATGCGGGTCAATCTGACCGGTGCCCGGGATCGAGCGCAGCAGGCGGATGCCATCGTGATCCTGGGTGCGCTCGTCGAGCCCGACGGGGAGCCGGGCCCTGATCTCACCGAGCGCACACTGCACGGTGTGCGGCTATTCCAGCGAGGGTTTGCGCCGTATATCATCTGCACTGGAGGTTACAGCGGGGACCCACTCTCGGCGGCGGCCGTGGCCTGCGATCTGGCTGTGGCTCAGGGAGTGCCTGCCGAGAAGGTGTTGTTGGCCGAGGGCTCGATGACCACCCGCGAAGATGCTGCCAGTGCCCGCGAGCTTATGCTCTCACGGGGCTGGCAGACTGCCATTCTCGTCAGCCACCCATTGCATCTGGAGCGCGCTCGCCTCTCATTCGAGGGTGAGGGCCTGACTGTCTACACAAGTCCCACCAATACAGATCTGTCCATTATACCGTGGCAGACCCGCCTCTGGCTCACCGCGCGCGAAACAGTGGGCATTGTGTGGATTGGCCTGGACGAGTTGGGCGTCCCCTATGGCTGGACCGTGCCGCTGAGCCGCTGGGTCTACGGGCCCCTGGTGCCGCTTGAGGGAGAGTGACGTGCCCTCCCGATTCTCGTTCTGCCTCTGGGCGGCGACATCGTGAGCTGGCAGCAGATCGCAGCGACAAGCCGCCGCCTGGAGCGCGAGCGGGGTGCCGTACACAAGGATTGGGGCGGTAGACTGCCTATTGCCCTGGTCTTTCCCAATTCCTACTATGTGGGGATGTCAAGCCTGGCTGTCCATACCCTCTACCGCATGTGGAATGCCCGCGACGACGTGGTCTGCGAGCGGGCGTTTGCGGAGCCTCCTGGACCGCCCCTGTCACTGGAGTCTGCGGTTCCGTTGGACTATTTCCCCGTTGTGGCCTTTACAATTTCGTACGAGCTCGATTACTTTGCCGTCGTAGAACTCCTCGGCTCGGCAGGCATACCGCCGCGCGCTGCTGAGCGCGATGACACCCATCCGCTTGTCATTGCCGGAGGGCCGGCTGTGAGTGCGAACCCGGAGCCGCTGGCGCCGCTGCTCGATGCCGTGATGATTGGCGAGCTTGAGCCGGTCTTTGAGCAGGTGACCGCTGCCCTCCACCTCGTGGCAGATGGCCGCGATGCTGCCCTGGGAGCACTGGCCCGGATCCCGGGCCTCTACCTGCCTGCTCAGGTTGCCGGTGCGGATGCGCCCCACCGCGTGGAGCGCCAGTGGCTGCACGATCTGGACAGCGTCCCTACCCACTCTGCGATCTTTACCCCGGATACCGAGTTCGGCGGGATGGGTCTGATCGAGATCGCGCGCGGCTGCGGGCGTGCGTGCCGTTTCTGTCTGGCAGGGTACGTCTACCGGCCGCCCAGGCAGCGATCCATGGGAAGCATTCTGGCCCAGGCTCGTGAGCTGCTGCGCTTTGAGGATCGGTTGGGTCTGGTCAGCGCTGCGGTCTCGGATCATACTGATATTGACGAGCTCGCCGGAGAGCTGCGAGGCATGGGCGCCAAGCTCAGCGTGTCCTCCATGCGCGTGGACCCGGTCTCCGAGCCCTTGGTACGCGCCCTGGCCGAGTCTGGGACACAGACGCTGACCATTGCCCCTGAAGCCGGATCCGAGCGCATGCGGCAGGTCATCAACAAGACGCAGACCGAGGACGATGTGCTCCAAGCCGTAGAGCTCGCTGCCCGGTACGACTTTCGGCAGATCAAGCTGTACTTTATGCTTGGGCTGCCCGGCGAGCAAGACGCTGATGTGCAGGCTATTGTCGACCTGGCGCTTGCCTGCGCCGGACGCTTCCCCAGGCAGGTCACAGTCAATATCACACCGTTTGTGCCAAAGGCACACACGCCGTTCCAGCGGCTGGCGCAGACCCCTGCGAGGGAGGTGAAACGTCGCGTAGCCCGCGTCGAGGGCGGGTTGCGCAAGCACGGTGTCAGCGTCAAATCGGAGAGCCCTGCCTGGGCCGAGATCCAGGGCACGCTGGCCCGGGGCGACCGGCGGCTCGCTGGAGCGTTGCTTGCTGTTGAGCGGCCCGCTCCCGCCAGGTGGCGCCGGGCGTTGGAGGCGGCTGGCCTCTCCCTATCCGACCTGCTGGGCGAGCGGCCCGCCGGCGAGGCTCTGCCCTGGGCCTTTATCCACAGTGGCGTGCGCACTGCCTGACCTGCCGTCTCGCGCTTTAGTTGGGGCGAGCTCCCTTCCTGCACCAGGGTGCTGCTCAGGGGAGCGGTGCAGGCACCAGTTTCCGGCCAGCCCATAACTTCTCGGCCAGTTGTGCGGTATACATATTGGACGCAAGCTGTTAGGGGCAGACGTCCAGATTTGCAGGCTGGGCTGCAGTGCAAGTGCCATCACCGCCTGGACCGGACAGGGGCCAGGGCAGTTGAGGGTAGTTGCACTGCGGTCGCGTTTTCACGCTCCGAGCGAAAGAGAAACGTGGCCTGATGCCAAGGAGGTCACCATAGACAGGCGCAGAGTCGTACTTGTGGTGCTACTCGCCGGCCTGGTCCTTGTTTTGGGACCAGGGCGCGATTTCGCGTGTCTGGCGTCTGACGACGCAGACATCCAACGTGTGCAATCGCCGTTGGCTCTGGAGGCTGACTTTGTACCGGCTGACACTGCCGATTGGCAGTCGGTGGCTGCCGAAGAGCATTCCTCGTATGGCTATTCGGTAGCTACTGTGGGGAACGTGGACAACCACGGGGGAGATGACGTCCTCGTCGGTGCCCCGAAGGACGACAGCCAGGGGGGCGGGGGCGCCGTCTACCTATTCCTCAGCGATATTTGGGGAGACTTGGAGACGACGGCAGCCTGGGCTGTAGGCGGCGGCGACGACGCTGTCAACTTTGGCTCGTCGGTCGCGGGCGCCGGAAATGTGAACGATGACGATTTTGACGATTTCATTGTCGCTGACGAGGACTATAAGGCCTATCTCGAGGTCAGGCCAGGCGAGTGGAACTGGACCCAGGCTGGCGGCGCATTTGTCTACACGGGCAACACCGAGGCAGAGCTGAGTGAGGTGCCCATCTGGAGCTATACCGGTGAGGTCCAGACAGGGAAGTTTGCCTGTGCCGTGGCGGGCGCAGGCGACCTAAACGATGACGGGTTCGACGACATTGTCGTGGGGGCGCGATTGTATACCGACCGGACCGACGATACGGAGAATGGCGAGGGCGCGGTCTATGTGTTTTACGGGTCCGCGGAAGGCCCGAACACAGAGCCCAACTGGCTGATCGACGGCGATCAAGCGGGCGCGGCGCTGGGTACGGCGGTGAGCGCAGCCGGAGACGTCAGCGGTGACGGGATAGACGATCTGATCGTGGGCGCCCCCAAGTACGTCAATCCGGAGACAGGCCTGCGGGAAGGCGCGGTCTTTGTCTTCCGGGGCGGTTCGCCATCAGCCAGCGTGGTCGATGCGGCCTGGGTTGTGTATGGGGGACAGGAGGGCGCCGAGTTCGGGAGTCGGGTGGCGGGTGTGGGCGACGTCAACGGGGATGGATTTCGGGACGTCCTGGTCAGCGCGCCCCTGTATCGCAGGCCGTCGGATGGCGCGCTGGTAGGCGCGGTGTTCGCCTATTGCGGGAACGGCGCAGGCCTGGACAGCAACCCCTGCTGGAGCGTGCATGGAGACCAGCCGGGAGGCGGATTTGGCGCCTCGATTGGGGCAGCGGGCAATGTCAATGGCGATCTCTATGACGACGTGATCATCGGGGCGCCGACTTACGAGGAGCCCGACCCCGAGACGGGATTCCTGGGCGCCGCCTTTATCTACTTTGGCTCGGACGAGGGCCTTTCGCTGTGGGCCGGCTGGAAGGCGAGCGGCGACAAGAACAGAACCGATTTCGGCTTTTCAGTGGGCAGCGCAGGCGATTTCGACGGCGACGGCGTGGATGGCGTGATCATTGGCGCGCCCAAGTACTTTCGTCTTGGCACAGCATATGGAGCGGCATTCGCCTTCTACGGCCCCCTGGAGCCCGCACCATTGTATCGATCCTCTCTGCCGGTGATCCTGCGCAATTCGGATTAACGGCTGGTCCGGCCACTCCCAGGGGACAGATCCCAAGATGGGCGGGTCGGATCTTGACAGGAGAGCACAATCAAGGTACACTCTATTAGCATACTAACCAGATTCTAGCCGCCCAAAGACCGTCTTGCTTGGCAGTCATCCGCACGCACCAGTCAAGATGGACAGAATGTGGTGAGTACACTGCACACCAACAGCACATCTTCCACGACATATCGATTTCGAACCGAGCCACACCACCGCATCTACTGGGCGCGAGCCATCAGGCATAGGATCGGTGTTCTGGGTGTTAGCGAATCGAGGTGGTCGCGTTGAAAGAGTTTGCAGACTTTGTGCTGCTATTGCTGGCTCAGTTTGCCGGCGGACCCGGACCCAGAGAGAATAACCTGATACGCTTTGGCCTGCCTGCCATCCTGTGGGCAGTGCTGCTCGCTGTGGCCTGGTCGCGGCAGCGCCAGCAAGAGCTCCCCCGCGAAAAGATGCTGGTGTGGGGCTTTGGTCTGGGGCTGGCACGCGAGCTGTACATGTTCGGTCACGTCTCCATGGGGTTTATCACTGGAGGCGAGCCGGGCGAACCGATTCTGCACGTGGCGGAGCCCCTGGAGCACGCGCTGACGATGGCTGCCATCGTTGTGGTTGCCGGCGCGTTCATACGCTACATTTTGGACGATGCGCACATTACGAGGCGATATCTTCGGGCCGGGCTGATCTCTACCGCGATCGCTTTCGTGGGAACTTGGTGGTGGTGGTTTCAGATCACTACTGCCGACCCCTCTGCCAGGTTCAACCGCGTTCCGCCCGGCCTTATCTCCCACCTGTTGGTGGCCGTCTTCGCCGGAGCGGCCGTCTTTCTCCTCGCCCGAAGGCAGGGCTGGTTGCGCAACGTAGTGACCGTAGCATTGGGCTTCTTCGTGATCATTGGTATTCTGAGGCTGACGAACTTTGTGACCGGTTTCGACTATGACAATACCATCTGTCCCATCGCTAACAGCCTGCATATCCTCTCTATCCCCTTGCTGGGATACGTGTATATCCGTGAGCAATCGATCGAGAAGCAGCGGGCCGAAGATGCCCTGGAGGCCTATCGCAATCACCTGGAAGAATTGGTCGAGGAGCGTACCACCGAGCTGACTAGCACGAACGAGCAACTCCAGGTGCAGATCGCCGAGCGGGAGCAGGCGGAGGCCAAGATCGCCCAGCGCAACACAGAGCTGGCTGCACAGAATGCCATTGCTGCTACGATCAGCCGCAGCCTGGAGCTGGACACTATTCTGAATACGGCAATGGACACCGTTCTGGCTGTGCTGGAGATGGACGCGGGTTGCCTGTACCTGCTGGATGCCGATGGCGAGAATCTGGTCCCGCACACGCGCCGCGGGGCTTCCTCGGTGGCATCCCTGCCTGAGCCAAGTGGGTTTGCTTGCTCCTGTTCTGGCATTTCACTACAGGCTGTGGAACAGCTCAAGCCTGTGGCGGTCAACGTGGGCGACTATGCCTGCGAGGAGCAGTCACCATTTATCAGTGAGCAAGATCTGGAGACGCTGGTCAGCACGCCACTGATGTCCAAGGGGCGTGCCCTGGGAGCGCTGTCCCTGGGCAGCAGGCATCGGGGTCCGGTCCGGCCGGAGGACCTGGAGCTATTGACAGCCATAGGCCAGCAGATCGGCATGGCGGTGGAGAACGCCAATCTGTACCAGGAGGCGGACTACTGGGCCAAGGAATTGGCCATGCTGCACCAGGTGAGTGTTTTCCTAAGCTCGACGCTGGAGCCAGAGGAGGTCCACGAGCATATCGTTGAGCAGTCGGCCAATCTGCTGGGTTGCCAGGCCGCGCTCCTCTTTCGCTGGGATGACGAGAAGCAGCAGGCAATTGGCGCGGCGGCATACGGCACAGACGGCATGCCGGTGAACGACCTCCGCCTGCGGATCGAAGAGTGTCCGCTGCTGGCGGAGGTGTTGTCGGGGCGAGGCTCGACGCCTATCGTGGATGCCGTGGAGGATCCGAGCATCCCAGAGGGTTGGCGGGAAAGTTTAGGGATCCGCAGCCTGCTATGCACGCCGGTGTGGGGCAGTGAGCGACCGCTGGCCGTCCTGTTCATGGTCGAGCGCACGGGACCTCGCAAGTGGCGTCCGGGAGAGATCGAGCTGGTGGAGAGCTTTGTGAACCGCGCTGCGATCGCCCTGGAGAATGCCTATCTGCACAAACGACTGGAGTGGGCGGCAGCGCTGGAGGAGCGGCAGCGGATCGCGGCCGAGATGCACGATGGGCTGGCGCAGACGCTGAGCTATCTGACGCTGCGCTCCTACCAGGCGACCGAGCTGATCGAAGAGGGCCATATCGACGAAGCGCTGGCCGAGCACACCAATATTCAGGATGCGATTTCGCAGGCCAGCACCGAGGTGCGCCGTTCCATCGCCAGCCTGCAAGAGAGCCCGCCGCCGCGCAAGCCGTTCCAGGAGTGGCTGACCGAGATCGTCCGGGAATCAGAGAGGGCCGGGGATGCGCAGGTCGAGCTGGACCTCCAGGCCGAGGCCCCGCTCTTCCTGCCGCCGGATCACCTCGAACAGGTCACAAAGGTGCTGCAGGAGGCCCTGGTGAATGTCAAGAACCATGCCGCAGCCAACCAGGTCAGCATTAGCCTGGCAACCGACGACGGTGAGGTGCAGTTGGCGGTGCAGGATGATGGCCGGGGCTTTGACCCCGAAATGCTCCCGCACGATGGCCGCGAGCACTTTGGCCTGAGTATCATGCGCGCCCGGGCGGCTCGCATCGGCGGCCAGATCGACATCCGCTCAGCACCTGGCGAGGGAACCAGGCTTGTCTTGCGCTGGCCCTTGCAGTCATCGACTTCCCGCGACACAAGACCTCTCGAGCTCGTGCGGCAGCCACCGGCCCCGCGATGGCTCGAGCAGGTCGAGGAGTGAGCATACTATGAGCAAGAACCGGGTTCTCCTGGCCGATGATCATTCTCTCTTCCGCGAGGGTCTGGCCAACATCGTGAATGCCCAGCCCGATTTTGAGGTCGTCGGCGAGGCCGGCGACGGGCTGGAGGTGCTGGTCAAGGCTCGTGAGCTTGCGCCTGATCTGATCGTGATGGACATCAGCATGCCTGGCTGCGATGGCGTTGAGGCGACGCAGCGGATCATGAGCGAGTTCCCTGACATGACCATTGTGATGCTCACCGTGCGGGATGAGGACGAAAAGCTGTTCGAGGCGATCAAGAGCGGCGCGCGGGGCTATCTGCTCAAGAGCATCAGTTCGCGCGATCTGGTCTCGATGCTGCGGCGGGCCGTCTCGGGCGACGCTGCCATCTCGCCTGCCCTGGGCGGCCGCATGCTGGAAGAGTTCCGGCGGCTGGCCCATGGAGAGTTCCGCAGCCCCGATGAGGAGACGACTGCCCTGACACAGAGGGAACAGGAGGTCCTCAGCCTGGTCGCGGAGGGAGCGACCGATAAGGAGATCGCCGACGCGCTCAGCATCAGCATCCATACAGTCAAGAGCCACATGCGCAATATCCTGGCCAAGCTGCACATGGGCCATCGCCACGAGGCGGCCCTATACGCACTCCGCGAGGGGCTGATCCCCTCGGCCCCGGCCCGGCGGGCTACCGCCCGAGACGGCAGCTAGCGCTCGCCCAGTTGCCCTTTCCAACCCTCAAGCTCTTTCACGCAATCGGCTGGCTCGCCGCCCCAGGCCTTCGCGGGCGTTCCCTCGGCGTAGTTCCGTGAGGCTGCCTTCCTCTACCCCCTAGTTCGCCGTCCATCCATGCAGGCACGGCACGCAGTAGATCAGATCGCAAGAAAACCCATCTAACAAGAAGAAAACGCGCGGAAAGATACACAAACCGAGTGCATGGAACTAGTTCTTGTGTGTGTACGAACTAGGTCGTGACGGTTCAGGAGCGGCTGGGAAGATCGTTCTTTTCTCATCCCTGTTCGTCCCTCAAGCGGTATTGTGCATCTATGGTTTCCATGATAGAATGGTAGTGGACACGCTTGTCCGGGTATTGCGGCGGCATAAAGCATCGGAGCATTACACGGCCCCACTCTCACCCGGCGACGCTGAACTGACCTGAACTGGAGAGCCCGGCTATACCTCAACCTGTATGGTTCAGATCGCTCGCCAATTCATGGTAGCCACAGCGCGCAGCAGTTACCTGAAAGGAGACTCGCATGAAGAAGCTACTTACCGTGCTCCTGGTCGTCCTGATGCTCGCCACTCTTCTGGTGGCGGCCCTACCCGTGTCTGCCCGCCATCAGGGCGGCGGCTATGAAGGCTGGCCGGGCGCCCCGTGCGGAGCCATTGGCGGCGACGCGCCTGGCTGGTCCCAAGTCAGCAGGGGAAATGGCGGCACCGGCGCACCTTGCTTGAACTGTCCATAGCAGACCACCCCATAGGGTGGTGAACCAGGTGGCCTTCCCCACGCCGTCGTTCAACCCATCCCGCGCCGCATCAAATGCCCGGACACGAACGCGGCCACTCCCACTAATCGGCGATGGGGAAGGCCACCGACCTTAGCTGTCAATGCCGGGACAGCTTTCCTCAGAATCGCCAACTTGAATTCCCCAGCTCAAACGCTTGATTGGTGAGCAGCCTTGGCTGCCCCAAAATGCCCCGCTCTGTCATGTCGAGCGAAGCGAGACATCTGATTTCTGTTCGACCTGGATCAAGGCAGAAGACCCCTCAGTCGCTCCGCTCCTTCGGGGTGACACTGTGTTGTACAGCCGCCGGACGGGGTGGGCATGGCCGATGGGCACTCGCGGAGGCTCCTCCGACTGCCTCTGGATACCACCGCGCGCGCGGTGCGCGTATGTTGCCTGCGGAACTAGTTCCCCTGCTCCCTCAGCCTCATCTCCTCGCGCCTCACCAGAAGCGAGATGGGCCTCCTCTGGCGTCCTATTTGTTGGGACGGATGGGGCGAAATCCAGGGGATTCCCGCGACACTGCCGCCTGCGGATGTGGCATCGCCGATCAGGTCATGGCCATAAGGCCAGGCGCCTTGCGTGCAGCCACACGAGCAGGGCGCTTGTATGCCGCTGTACAGAATAGGTGAATTGCGCGGTAGAA
>JBFFCR010000061.1:0-13230 GCA_041559855.1 Anaerolineae bacterium
ATCCAGAATTTGCACACGACGGCTGTTGCATTCTCCCTTGACAGCCGAGTAAAGGCGCGCTAGCACCTCGCACTCACCGCAGATTAATGAAGATTGAACAATTATACCGGCTACGGTCTGTCCTCAACTGCCCGACGCTCATGAAGAATGAACAACTATATCGGTAACGTTCTGTCCGCAGCAGACCGGCGCCGAAGCACCGGTCTGAGAGAGCCAAGCCCGCTGACGCGGGCTATTCTGCCCGTTTCAGCTGATTTAGGGCGCTTTAGCGTCCTTCGCTCTTTCAGTTGTGGGCTCTAGCCCGCGGCGAACGGTGCAAACAGAATCACACATCATTACCGGATCGATTTTTCAACGTTCATCAATCCGCGGCAGGCCGAAAACGCGAGCGTTCTGCCAGTTCGCGCGAGTTTCTGGCCTCCGCCCGACTGTTGTCCGGCGGGAGCTTGTGCGGAGTTGCGACTTTGCAGCAGCCGTAACGTACACACTATCAAACCTTGACTGATTTGATGCAATATGGTACGCTAACTTGCAGTCCGACGCCTGCCGTGCGGCTCTGCCGGGGTTATTCCTGGCAAGGATTGTGCAATTTCGCCGACTCATCGTACAAACTGGACCATATTCTACACACTATCTCCATGTAGATGCTGGACAAATCGGAAACCGGACTCAAGAGCATCTGACCAACCGCTGAACTAGCTGGAGTGCGGAGACCGCTCGCTGCCTGCCATCGCATTGGGCGACAGATGCCTTGAAGGAATCTGGAGAGAAGGAACTGGGTGGGCAGATTGGCGTCGTACCCTTGTTCGTGGACAGGACGCAATCCACCACTTCCAGTCCGTAGCCTCGTTGACGATTCGCACTGATAGGCAGATAGTCGTGGCAGGCAAGATCAACCGCTTCCCTTTGAAATGACTACAAGAGGGCACGGGTTCAGTTATGAGACTCCTATTGATTAGCCCACCGGTGATGGACAAGACTCCCAATGGCGAGTACATTGCCATTTCGATGGATGCGAAAAAGGTAGCACCCCCCTACGGCATATACTTGCTTGCTACGATTCTGCAAGAGCACGGTCATGAAGTTGATATAGCAGACCTAATTGCCTCTGGCTCCATGGATATCGGTGCCTACTTGGCCCAACTGCACCGGTATGATTTAGTCGGAGTCGGTGCTACGTCTTTCTCGTGGCCCACTGCTCGGCAGTGCATCAACGAAATACGACGAGTAGACAAGGACATACCGATTGTGCTGGGTGGAATCCACCCAACAATGTTTGACCATCACGTACTGCAGACAACAGAAGCAACATATGTCATCCGAGGTGAAGGGGAGTATGCTCTGGTTGAGTTGTGTGAGGCACTGGAAGGCAAGAGAGAGATTGATGATGTTACAAGCCTAACATACAAGAAGCTCACGGGTGAAACTATTCGTAACCAGCCTCGAAGAGTCGTCAACCTGTCGAGCCTTCCAATACCCGACTACAGCATGCTCCCGCCTCTGGAATACTCGGGGATATCAATCGAATCTTCTCGAGGCTGTCCTTTCGACTGTAGTTTCTGCAGCGCTAGCTATAGAAAAACCTATAGAATGATGGAGCCATCCAAGTTCGTTGATCACGTGGAAGCCATGTTCCCATACTTGGATGTCACACTTGACAGATCGATACACATAGTAGATGACGAATTCTCTGCAAATCTGAGGAGAACCCATGCCATTCTGGACGAAATCGCTCGGCGGCGCCTAAATCCAAAGTTGGTGTTCAACTCCAGGGTAGCCGAGATGAGCAATCCGGAATTCGTAAAAGCCGTGGCGCCCTACGCCGGCCGTTTTCTGGTTGGAGCAGAGTGTGGGTACAATGAAGGGCTCAAAAGAACGGGGAAAAAGACCACTGTGGAGCTCATCGAGAAGGCTGCACAGACACTGGCTCGGTTTGGTATCGCCAACTTGAGCGATTTTTCTTTTGTGATCGGCTTCCCGTGGGAACAGCACGATGATGCGGTAAAGACCATCAGTTTCGCGAGCAGACTGCAGATTATGTACGGCGTGAACCTACTGATTCAGTGGTACATGCAGGTTCCCGGTTCAAGGCTGTGGCACGACCAGAAGAACGAGGGGATTGTGAGTGAGGTGCAGTATGATGAATTCGGTCTTTTCCGCAATCTCTACCTCTTCAGGACCGGCGTGAAGTTTTCGCTGGAAGAGTTTCGTTCCATTTCGGAGATCATCTTGTCCGTGCGCATGGTGCAGCGGTTGGGCGGAATAGGCAACTCGAGTCAACTGCAGTACGCGCACCCACTACCGATTAGGAGGTATTTCCCCAGAACCTTGGAGACACACGCCGATGTCTCTGGATTGCCATCTCTCAGGGAGTTGAGCACACTTGCAGGAGGACGCCATGAGCAAAGAAAGGAGCAGACAAGTGCGCAAACAAGACAAAAAGATCCGCGGTATGGCCAAGGTGGTCGAGATGCTAGCGTTCGACAAGGATCTCAGAACAAGGTTTCTTGATGACGCTGGCGATACACTCCAGGAACTGGGGGTGACGGTGCGTGATCGTCGTCTCCTCGGCCAGATTGTTGAGCGAATAAAGCACCTCATAGAGGCAGAAATCCTCGCGTCGGATGGGATCGATCCAATCGGACCCGCGGCTGTCATCAACCCAACCACACGTACGACTGACAGCTTTGTAGATTTGGTTGAGAACCTCGAAGGTGGTTGGGACGAGATCGAGCTTGACTTCGGCCGGATCCACATGCTTGAGAAGCAACTGGGAAGTAAACGTTGAACACTTGCACTTGAGGGGCAGATTCACGCCGGGCGTATATTGAGGAGCCAAGGACGACAAGGGGCTGCTTCCCTTGCAGCCCGCTCAGGATGGAGTTCGAGGAGCCGCCAGAATCATTGAACATCGCTGCGCATGCCCTTTGCTCGAGCCGGGCACCTTGTGGAGAGAGACCCGCAGTGACAGACAACGCAGGCCGATCAGCGACTAAGGGAGTTTCAGAAACGGGGACTAGCAGCCTGTTGGCAGCCGGGCCTCGTTAAGGTAGGTGGTCAAGCCTGGAGTCCTGGTGCCGCGCTGAGGGTTGGGCTCACAGGGGAGTTGATGCTGCGCGTATGCGCGTGCCTGAACGACCTGGCAGGTACCTCGAACCTGCGATGACGTGCCTCACCCTGGGCAGGGCTGAATCCCACCACACTGCTCCACTTCAACCTGAACAGCCTCTAGACAGCCCACCAGGTCAGCAGTCACCGCGCCCGGCGTGAAGCAAAGACCCATGTTCCGCTCCGGCTGCTCTTGCGCCACACTCAGGGAGACCACGCCCTCCCGGCAGGGCAAGGCCAGGTCGGCCACGTACTCGACGCCGGCATCCCGTATGGGATAGCGCCGCTCCGGCGCCATGCCGGAATCCCGCAGGGCATGGTAGAGCCGGTCGACAAACTCGCCCCCTTCGACAAACAGGTCGTTGATCTCCTCCGCTGCCTCAAAGCGGTCCCACGTGGTGCGGATGAAAGAGATGCGCCGCCAGCGCAGGCTGACGATGGGCGGGTCGCGCCGCTGCAACGGCCCCAACTGGAGCTTGTAGTATCGCTCGCCGGCGCGCGGGTGATCGGCCTCGTCGGGCAGCAGCTCGCGGCGGGTGACCAGTTCGTGACCGAGGCGGCGAGCATAGTAGTGGATGGCCCATTTGTGCTCGGGGAATGCCGCCGTGAAATAAAAGGCCACGTACTCGGTGAACGCGCCTGCCGGAGCCTTCGCCTCCGGCAGGCGGTACCATCCTTCCCGTTGTGCAATCTCGAGGTCCCTGGGGCGGTTCATCACCGCCACGAGGACCCGATCTTCGGGATGCACGGGTGGACCTACCATCCTCATGCGTTGCAGCCAGCGAACTGCAACACCTACTCGGCAGCTTGCGCCAAGATTGTCTCCAACGCCGAAACGAGTGGTGGCAGGTCGACGGTGATGATCTGCCACAGAATGTCGAGGTCAACAGCGTCGTAGCCGTGGGGTTTGCCCTGTGTCAAGGCAATGGCCTCCCGGGCGTGATCCAACATGTGACGGAGGCGAATGTCATTGCTCCGTCTGGTCATACTGCACCTCTGCCTCTGCCAACACCTGGTCGCGAAAGTATGAGCTCAGGAAACCGGGTGTGTTCAAGTCTACCTTTCGACCCAGGATCGCGGACAGCTCCATTTCCATGGCAAAGAAGGCCAATCCTGGCACCTGGTCGGGCTCAAACTCTACGAGCACATCGAGGTCACTGTCAGACCTGTAATCTTTGCGCAGCGCTGAACCAAACAGGGACAGGCGGCGGATATGATGTCTTTTGCAGAACGAGGCAAGCTCAGCCTCATCGACCGGGATACGGACCACGTCATTCTCCTCCTTAACCAAACTCCACCCACTCGCTTTCAGCAGCCAGAAGCCGTGCCCACGAGCAGTATAGCACGTTGCCAGACCGGTTGTCAAATGGCCTGCGGTTTCACATAGGGTCTTGTCAAAGGCCAGCTCTCGCCGGGCTGTGGCCCGGCGAGAGCTGGGGTTACTGTTTACATCTCGTGGCCCCCATCGGGCCCTGCGATCACTCTACGATCACCCAGTCGCTGCTACTGCGGCCAAAGACCTCGGGGGAGTACATCTCCTCCGCCTTGGCCGGTGGCACGACAAAGGTGCCGGGGGTGGTCGCCCGCGCCACGTACGAGTATTCGTAGACGCCTTCCCAGAGCAACGGGGTAAAGGCTTCGGCCCGCTCGTCGCGCATGTTCTGGTGCTCGTACCAGGGACCCCACCACCACCAGCCGTAGCGGTAGTTCGAGGAGCCCGGATCCTGCGGCACATCTCCCGAGACGGCCAGAGCCGGGTTCACGATCTCCAGGCCAGCCGGCAGCGGGTCGACGAGCGCCACGTGATAACGCCGGTTGTCGGCCACCATCTTGATCGTCACCCGCACGCGCGCCCCGGCCTTGATGTGCCAGGTCCCCTCGCTGTCGCGGCTCACATCCTCCGGATCGTCCATGGCTTCGTAGAGGCGTTGCACCACAAAGCCCATGTCCAGAGCATCCAGCGAGAGGCTGGTCGGCGCGTACCGCAGACCCAGCCGGTAGTAGAGCCGTCCCGGCCCCTCTTTGCTCAGGATCAGGTCCTGCGATTCGTCGCTGGCGACCAGGTAGGCCATGGGCACATCCGACTCGTGCCGCTCGGTTGTGCGGCCTTCGTAGGTGTGCGCACCCACGTAGGTGTCGCCCAGCCAGATCCGCGCCACAAAGTCGGGCGTCTGCGCCTCAAAGGTCTTGAAGTAGCGATCCAGAGCCAGCAGGACGAACACATTCTCCTGGGTGTTGCCCCAGCGCCCGTCGGTGCGATGCGCCAGCAACCCATTGACCACCTTGGGTATGAGGTCGCTGTCCGGCTGCCCGGCGATCATGGCATCCAGGATGATGGCATCGGTCCGCCGGTTGGAGTGCAGCAGCAGGTAGGCCTGATCACCGTACGAGGTAGTAAAGTTGGCCGCTCCCGCCGTCTCCACGGCACGGTTGCTGATGTGGCGCTCGATGGCTTCGACCTCAGCTGCCGAGGCGGGGTCGTCGAGCAACACCTGCCAGAGCCAGGCCACCGCTTCCAACGAGAGATCTTCCAGCTCCCCCTCGTTCAAAAGCTGCCGGGCCTTGGCTGGATCCCCATCTCCCATCAGGTCGCGCACATAGAGGGCATAGGCGCTCAGCGTACGGCCTGTGCGCTTGTCATACCACTCTGGGTAGTAGCTCTCGATGTCCCGCAGATATTCAGTGACCCGCACCATCATGTCCTCCGGCACGTAAAAGTCCATCTGCCGGGCCCGCTGCAGGGCGTGGGCCACGTGGATCGTGTTAAAGGGGATCGAGTCCTTGCCGCGCCGCCAGTAGGGAAAGCCGCCATCGTCGTTCTGTAAACCCTGAAGCCGCTCGATGTCCCGCTCGACGGCCGCCTCCATTTCGCCCGGCGAGGGAAGCCCCTCGGCGGAGAACGCCTCAAGCACGTCACGCAGGGCAGACACAGCCAGGATGCGCGAGGCCAGTTGCTCCGTGCACTCGTAGCGGTAGGAGACCAGGTAGAGGACGGCATCGGTGAGCGCCTGGAGTGCCGTCGAGGAGGTGGTGACCTCCAAGCCGCCGAACTGCGGATAGACAGTGTCCCCGGGCGAGGCCACCGGCTGGGCTACCGTCACGGGCTGGGCCCCAGCCCCGCCGTCCACCACACCGTAGGTGGCGAACGCCTCCGTGGTCGCCGGCGTATAGACCGGAAGCTCGCCCGTCGCGGCGTCGGCAAAGGCACCCGACACGGCTGCCACCTGGAAGCGGGCGGTGCCCGCCGAGATGGTCGTCGCCGGGAAGCGGACCTCCACCCGGTCATGGCCCGGGATGGTCACGCGCTGGCCCGGGCTTCCGGTCAGCTCCAAGTTGGCGACCTGGAGGACCACGTCGACGGTCAGGGGGTCACTGGTCTGGTTCTGCACCACCACCGGCAGCTCGAAGCGGTCGCCAAAGTTGAGGAAACGCGGCGCCGAGGGCCGCACCATCAGCGGCAGCCTGGCGACAAGGTTGGCCTCGGCTGAGCCGAACTGGCTGCCGCCTGCCACCGCCACCACCATAACCCGGTAGCGGGTGAGGTTGTCGGGCAGCGACACCTCGACCGCAGCCCGTCCGCCTGCATCCGTGCGTACCTCCGGGGCAAAGGTGGCCAGCGGGTTAAAGTCGGCGCGGACCCGGATCGGCTCCCCTGGAGCTGCGCCCGCGTCAGCCACGCCCGGCGTCATGGTCGGTTCCGCCATCGCGGGCGCCTCCTCTGCCTCCAACACGACCCTCTCAACGACCGTAACCTCGCCTACACCCATGGCCTGGCCGCTGAGACCCTCGTCGGCCAGCGCCTCGGGGCTAGCCAGCACGATGCTCGACCGGGCGTACCAACTGCCCACGCCCGAAGGCCGCGTTCGGTAAAAGGCGGCCACCGGGTCGTCCAGCTCATAGCCGGTCAGCGCCAGGATCGCCTCGTCCACCACGATCACGGCCAGCTCTGCGTCGGCGACGGGGTTGCCCTGGGCATCGGTGAGCATGAGGTCGATGGTGGTCTCGCCGCCCGGCTCCAGCTCCTTGTCGCGGGGCGTCGCCTCCAGCGACAGGGTGCGCTGCAGCGGCGGCACACTCAACTCGAGCTCGCCGCTGGCATAGGCCGGTCTGTCGGGCACGCCCTCCAGAGGCTCGCCCTGGTCATCGGTGCGCGGCGCAGCGCCCACCAGATCGACCTGGACATGCAGGTTGGGGATATGCGCCTCCTCGATGGGCACCTTCAGGGTGATGGTGTCCTCGTCAATGCGAAAACGCTCGGTGTAGAGCAGGCCGCTGCGGCTGGCCGTCAGCAGCCCCTCGGCCGGGCTGAAGGGACTCTGCACCAGGATCTCGGCGACGTCGCCCGGCTGGTAGGTCTCCTTGTCGGGGATCAGGGTGGCGGTCTCCTGTTCGACCTTGCGCGCCGGCGGGCGCTTGCCCCCGCTCACCCAACGGGTGAACTGGCTCTGGTTCTTGCGGCCCATGGCATCGGTGACCGTCGCCGTGATCTGATACTCGCCGCCCACCTCTGTATCAAAGGTGCAGGACACCGGCTCTTCCGTCGAGCCCACCGTGCAGGTCTGCACGTCGACGGCCTCTTCGCGCCAGCCTCCACGCGCGTACTTCCACTCCAGCCGGGCGGCCTGGACCTCCACCGGGCGGTCGGGCTCGGGGATGCCGTCCAGATCGGTGACGATCAGCTCGATCACCAGCGGCTGTCCGCGCTGGACAAAGGTGCGCTCGCTGCGCAGGCCGACGTACAGCTCGGCGGGGTGCACCAACAGCGTCGTGGTCGACGCCCAGGCCTGGCGGTTCACGTCCATCACCGTGGCCTCGGCGACGACGCTATGCGGCTCGATCTCGTCTCCCTGCTCGAAATCCAGTTTGAGGTAGTGGTTGCCCGAGGCATCTGTCATGCCGGTGAAGGTCTCCATCTCGGCCGCCTCGATGCCGGGCCAGTACGGCTCTGAGGACTCGTAGTACACTTCCTCATAGACCGGCGCATAGTAGTACCACCACGGGGTCCACTTGCCAAAGACAAAGCCGGGCCAATTGGGCGGTGAATAGCTGCTGGCCGAGGAGCTGACCCGCCAGGTTACGTCGGCATTGGGCAGCGGCCCGCCGGCGTAGTAGCTGGCCTCGACGGCGACGGTAGCCTGTCCGCCGACATAGTAGGGCCCGGTGGTCTCGTTTCGCGCCGACACCTCGAACTCGGGGCGGCGGAACTCTTGCACCTGAAATCTGTGCTGGTAATACTGGCCGTGCATCATGCTCGTGTTGCCCCGGGCTTCCAGCTCGATCCGGGCATAGCCCAGGTTGGCGTTCTCAGGTATAGTGAATGAAAAGTCAAAGCCGCCCAGCAGGTTGACCTCGGCCTGTCCGGTGAGAAGCTCGTTGCCCTGCGATCCGATGACGCGGTACGACACCGTCTCTACCGCATCGCCCACCAAACCCACATCACCATCCTGGCGACCGCCAACGCGCCGCATCCAGCCCTTGACGTGTACACTTTCGCCGGGCCGGTACATGGCGCGATCGTCAAAGACGTACCAGCGCATTTCATCCAACGGCGGCAGTTGCTGCCAGACATCGTCTCCCCAGGCGTAGGGCGACCTGGGCAGCATAGCCGCGTCATCCCCCTGGCGGGCAATCAGAAAGACTGTGCCCTCAGCAGTCAGGGCAAAGCGTGCCGTGCCGTCCTCGCCCGTGGTTGCCATCTTCCGGCCGGCGTCATCCTCGATCGTCACGCCGGCCAGCGGGCTGCCATCCTTCAGGGCAGTCGTCCAGGCCACCATCTCACCATAATCTACCAGGGCATCCAGGCCGATCTGGGTCACCTGGACCCAGGTCTGCACGGTGCGCCAGTACCGGTCCTCGTCAGATACCCCTTCCGGTTCGACGACGACTATCAGGTGTCCCGTGTCCCCGTCCAGCGCACCGCTCAGGTCGATGCTCACCTCGGTCAGCACATCCGCGGCCGATTCTGGCCTGACGGTGTCGTCCATCACCTTGCGGCCAGGCGGCTCCGACGGCGCGTCATCCCTGTAGCGCCCCCGCAGGTAGCTCGCATAAGCGGGCCAATCAGACGGCTGCACCTGATAGGCGCGCACCTTCAGGCGGGTGTAGTTGATTGTATAAACGGTAAAGACCGGCTTTTGCGAGGCCGGGTCCAGAGTGATGAAGGCCTGCTCCGGGCCAACGAGGATTGGATCAGCAGAGCCGACTTTGAAGGTCAGGCTCGTATCCTCGCCCAGGGTCTGTCCGAATATGTCCTGGATGGTCCCATCGACAAAGACCCGATAGGTGGTCCTTCCCGCCGTGGTCCCGCGGATGGTGAGCCTGACCCCGACGATATCCACACTGGCGTTGGGCAGCTCCGGCTCGATGCGCAACATTGACTCTTCGTAGGCATCGACGTCGATGGGGTTGTTGAACTGGATGAAAAAGGGCGTGAGCGGCGGGCAGTCGTCGCGATACCAGGAGCAGCCGTGCTCCACGATGCGCAGGGGCGCGTAGGTGCGAAAGTCGTACTGCTGCGCCTCGGTGGTGACGAGCGGTCCCTCCGCCGAGGGGGTGCCCGGGCCGACAGTGACCAGGATGTCCGCGTCGGCAGGCAGCGGCTCCTGCACCACAAAAGCCAGCCAGCGCGCTTCCCCGGCACGCTCCGCCCTGCGACTTGCCCACTTGTCGGCCTTTAGCTCGTCGCCAGTTGCCAACCTGGTCGACACTGCCTGTCCACCAGCCGTCACCTGGACAGTGCCCAGCACCGCCTCGGGATCGATCCGCTGGTCAAAGACGATCAGGAACAGTGGCTCCAGCGGCTGCGGACTGCCCGACGGGAGATGGTCGATCATCCTGGGCGGGGGCGTGCTAAAAGTCCAGCTCACCGTCTCGGCGAGCACGCCGCCGGTAGCCGATTCGGTCCCGGCGGGAACCGTCGCCACATATTCGGTCGCCATAGGCAAGCGATCGATGGCGGTCGAATCGTACTCAAAGGTCAGCACCTTGGTGCCGAGCCATCTCCAGGTTCCGGGAAGCGCCGGTTCCAACTGCACCGGCACGTCCTGGGCCGTCAGGGCGTCGATGGTCGCCAGCGGCACCATGGGCTGGTTAAAGGTCACGTTGAGGAACGGCGCCAGGAGAATCTCGCCCTCTGGGGCAAAGCGCAGCACCTCCAGCGGCCCGGTCGCGAACTCCTCCGGCACCACAGGCGCCTCGGGCGGAGGGAACGGCTCCTCAATGGTCTCGCCGGGGCGGGGTGGCGGGGGTGACTCATCCGGGAGGAGCAGGTCCGCCTGATCCTCGGGCTCGGCCTCAAACGCCGGCAGCCGCGCCAGGATGGCCTCGATCTCCTCAGCGGATAGCGGATCGCCACTCGTTGGCGGGAGGAAAGCCACCTCCTGTAGCGCTGGCTGGCCCTCACTCAAGCGGATGGTAAGCTCGCCGTCGCCACCTTCCACGACAGCACCGCCCTCAGAGACAGTTGCGACCCCGGTGCCAGTGCCGGTCGCGATGCCATCCGTCGACGTGGTGTCGACGACTACCGGGATGGTGGTGCCTCTATCCTCGGCAACCCACGGCTTCCACCAGAAGACGATAGCGGCTGCAGCCGCCAGACCAACCACCACAAGAACTGCAACCACGATGACAAGAGATCGATGCTGTCCGGCCCACTCGAGCAACTGTCTCGACATAGTAACCACCCTCCTCTATGCGGGAACGTTCCGATATTCGTGTCCATATACCTAGACGCCAGGGAAGGGGCGGAGGTTCCTGATCAGCCGCGTGTAGATGAGAATCGAGGGCACAGCTGGAATCCAGCAGGCGTATCGTGGGCCCCCTGGCTCGAGCGCCATGCTCAACTCGATGATATCATGGGATACCGCGAGTGTCAATTCCCAGAATCTGGGGGCTGGATCTTTCCATGGTGCTATCCAGCATGCTGAAGGCTGCGCGCCAGACGGCTGCTCATGCACTGTTGGGTAGTGAACAGGCGAGGTGTGGCACTTATGAATGCCACATCACTCAGCGGAGCAAAGCTGAACACACTGGGAGACTGCACTATGTCCCTGGAACGCAGCGAAAAAGATGGAAAAGGCCAGAAACCACATTTGACACCACACCGGCCGGCGCGTGTGCGCCAATAGATTCCAGCCGGTGTTGACCCCCACCGGGGTGTCGTGGTATAATCGATTTGTGCTCCACAGTGCGCACGTAACAGTATGTATTCAGGCCGCGGCTGGCTCTATGTGGGTGGACCGGTCGCGTTCGACAAGAGATCATGACCTCTGTCTCTGGGTTCAAGCTGGTTCCAGCGTTCTCGGCTGTGCCCTGCACGGTCCGGAACGATTCCTTTCCCTGACTGCTTTTCTTGCCCAACGCGAGCCCACACCCAGCTTCAAGGCAGGCATCGAAACAGACAATCACCCGGGCGTTCTTGACCGGGTCCTGCAGCGAGAGGTGAGAGGCAATGTTAGAGATATCGACATTCGGCGGGTTATCGATCAAGCTCGACGATGAACTGGTTACCGGTCGGGCCATGCCCAGAGAGGCAGCCTTGCTGGTCTACGTAGCCTGCGTTGGGCAACCGGTCGGCCAGACAGCGTTGGCACAACTCCTATGGCAGGAGGAGGCCCCTGACCTCGCCATGCCCAACTTGCGCAGGGCGATTTCCAGCCTGCGAGAACAGCTCGGCGAATGCCTCGTCATCACCGCCGATGCAGTACACCTGGACCAGGAGGTCGAGCTTTGGCTGGATGCGCACAGGCTGGAGGCCAGGCTGCGTGCGGGGCAGGTGGAAGAAGCTCTGAGACTCTACAAGGGACCCTTCCTCGAGGGGTTCAAGGTCGGGGATGCTGGAGCGTTCACCGATTGGATGACCCAGGAACGCCAGAGGCTGCACAGGATTGTCGTGGATGCTCTTCAGACTCTGGTGGCCCGGCAGTTGGCAGCCGGCGAGCTCAGAAGTGGCATCGCCCACGCCGAATGGCTGCTGAGTCTGGAACCCTCCCTGGAATCTAGCAAGTGGCAGGAAGAACTGTGGACAGCCGCAAGTCAGACCAAAGCCGGTCTGCAGGGCCGGGCTCTGCTCCTGGCAGAGGCAGGCAGTCCAGGGGCCGAAGGGGAACCAACAGAAGCGGAGCTCAAGCAGCTACTGGTCAGGACCGGCGCGCAGGCTCGACGTCAGGCCGCCCTGTCCCGCCTCAGCGCGGGACTCGCAGCCGCGCTGGATGAGAACGATGTCTGCCGGCGAATCGTAGACGGGCTGCACGACACCCTGGGCTACGACGTTCTGGCGCTCTACCTGGCAGATCAAGACACAGGCGACCGCGTGCTCGCAGCAGCGGTTGGCTGCGATGAGACTGTGACCTCTCTACAACCTGGACATGGCCTGAGCGAACAGTCGTTCCGGAACGGCCGGCTCCGGTACACGCCAGACGTCACCCAGGTCCCCGGCTACTCCCATGATGGGACGCTGGGCTCTAAGGTCGATGTGCCGATCTGGATCAATGATCAGGCTCTCGGGGTGTTGGTTGCCGAGAGCAGGCAGCCGCATGCCTTCAGCCAGGATGACCTTGAAGTCCTCACCGTCGCTGCTCAGCAGGCCGGGCTGGCAATCGAGAAAGCCCGGTTGCTGGCTGCTGAGCGGCAGCGCGCCGACGAGTTGGACGCATTGCACACTACGATGACAGAGATAACGAGCGAGCTGGAACTACCTGCTCTGTTGCAGGCGATTGTAGAGCGCGCTGCTCTTCTGTTGGACGCCACGGGAGGTGAGCTGGGCCTGTATGATGAGGAGAGCCAGGAGCTGAACGTCGTCGTTAGCTACAACTTGGGCAGAGATCACGTTGGGACCCGTCACGCCCTCGGAGAAGGGGCCATGGGGCATGTAGCGGAGACCGGCGAGCCACTCATCATCAAAGACTACGAAACCTGGGACCGGGGCCTGTCGCAGTACCCGAATGTCCATGCCACCTTGGCTACCCCGCTCCAGGTTGGCGGCAGGCTGCTAGGAGTCTTTACCACGGTATCTTCCGACCCAGCCCGGCAGTTTTCTGCTGCTGACCTGCACCTCCTCAGCTTGTTCGCCCAGCAGGCCGCCATAGCCGTCAACAATGCGTGGCTATACAGGAAAGCACAGCA
>JBFFCR010000062.1:0-13121 GCA_041559855.1 Anaerolineae bacterium
CAGATAGCATTCTAGTCCAACTCTACCAGCTTGTCAAACCTGCCGTCGGCTACCCACACGCGAAAGGCGTCCATGTCGGGCAGGACGACCGATGACAGGTGTTTGATCACCCAGTTGGCCGACATGGGCGAGATGGTGACGATCGGGACGTCAGCCTCGAAAGCCTTCCACATCTCCAGCGCAGTTCCCATGCTGGCCTCCGGCACATAGGCCACAACCAGGTCGACCTGGGATGCCAGGTTTGCCATCTCCAACAGCGTCGCTTGGGCCAGCTCGTCGCCATAGTCTACCCCGTTTGGGTGCAGTTCGTTCGGATCCATGATCTCTATGTCGGCGCGGCGTTCCCGCAACGCCTCAGCGATGCTCCTGCGATAATCCTGGTCGTCGATGTAGCGATCCATCCGCGAACCCTGCATGATACCGGCGATGAAAACCTGCACGTTCACTCTCCTGTCTGTCCTTGATCCCGGCTCTCAAAGAGAGCCAGCCAGCCGTCTATCTCGTCGGGCGAGGGCGGCGTTTCCCTCCAGTCCGGTGGCGCCTCCGCGGAACCGGCCAACTCCAGCGCAAAGGCCTCAGCGCTCTGAATCCTGGCCCCCAGGCGGCCCACTGTCTCCGCTAGCTCCCTGTCGGAGGTCACCACCAGCCATTCGCTGGGGTTGCGGTGCTTTTGCATCCGCCGCGCGATCACCCTGTCTGCGCTGCTCGCGTGAGGGGCGAACAGCACCTCGACTCCCCCCAACCGGCGGCTCTTGGGCAGGGCAAACGCCGCACCCGGATCAAAGACCACGGTGATAGCCTTGCCCGTTCGCGCCCGGTACGAGCTCAGCAGCCGGGTCAGCTTCTCCTCGTCGTCCGGGTCCTGCAAAGAGATCTCTGCGATTCGCCCGATCAGGTTGTGCCCGTCAATCAAGATCGGCACCGTTCAGCGCCCCCTGCTTGTGAACCTGAGTGCTCTTTGCTTATGGCATGTGGATCTGTCTTGCGCGCGGCTCATCAGTCAGCCGACAACCGGTTCTCGAGAATCTGGTCGGGGGACAGGTCTGTTAGCTGCAAGTAGAACCTGGCTGCATCGATGAGGGCCTCTGCAGGGAGCAGTCCCACGACCTCGCTCCGTGTGACGGCAAGGCCCAAGCGCCCGGCCTCGGAGCGGATCATCTCCATTACCCGGTGTACTGGCGTATGACGGTAGTCAGTCAGGTTCATCGAAACCTGCGCCTGGCCTTCCACAATCAGCCCCAACGCCTTGACGTGGCGCAGCCCGCCGCTGGAGTGGCGGATCGCCTTGGCAATGGCCTGGGCCGGTTTGATGTCGTCGGTGTTGAGGTAGACATTGTAGGCAATCAAGGGAGGGCGGGCGCCGATGGCCGTAGCGCCTGCCGCACCCAGAACGGCCGGACCAAAGTCGGGCGCTCGCTCGGGATCGGTGGCTATTTCTGCCTGTAACCCCTCGTACTCGCCGCGCCGCACATCTGCCAGGTTGCAGCGGTCTGGCCGGGTGGCAGCCGCCTCATACAGATAGACCGGGATACCAAGCTGGTCACCCACCCGCTTGCCGAGTTGGTGCGCGAGCTCGACACAATCCTCCATCGTCGCTTCCCCTATCGGCACAAAGGGCACCACGTCCGTTGCCCCCATGCGCGGGTGCCCGCCTCTATGATGGTTCATGTCGATCAACGTGGCTGCGACGGCGATGCCCTGGAACGCTGCCTCGGCAACGGCCTGGGGCGCGCCGACCAGTGTGACCACCGAGCGATTGTGGTCCGGGTCCGACTGGACGTCAAGCACTCGCGTGCCCTGACACTCATCCATGGCCGCCACGATCTGCTCGATCACAGTTTCTCGCCGCCCTTCACTAAAGTTGGGCACGCATTCGACGACTTTCACCTTTTCTCCCCCTAGAGATCTGTCTCGCTGATCACCTGTATTCCATTGCGCCGCAACAATGCCGTCGTGACCCCGTCACCGGGCACAAACTTGCCTGCGAACTTGCCTTCGTGGATGCGCCCTGCCCCGCAGGAGGGACTGTCGGACTTGAATATCGCCCGCCGCACATCCAATTGGCGCGCCAGCGCCAGCGCAGCCTGGGCCCCTTGCATGAACTCTGCGGTGACATCGACCCCGTTGCTGCGCACCACGCGCGTCCGGCCGTCGAGCACCGCGTATCCATCCAACCCGGCAAAGGCTCCCTCGATCTCGGCTGGCAGGCGCGGGGTCGGCAGTCCACCAGCTACCTCGGGGCAGATGGCAATGACCTTGCCCCTGGTTGCCAGGCCGATCAGGTCTGGAGACGGGCAGCTTTGCCCGTCATAGCGGCAGGCCACGCCGAGCAGGCACGCGCTCACCAGGCTCAGCTCATGCCCATGATCTTGCTGATCCGCGGTCATGGCGCCCATTCTAGCATCTTCAACCTTCGCTGTCAACGCCGTCGACAACGCTTGCCCGGCCTATCCTTTTGTGATAGAATAGCCCATGTGCCGCCCACCTGCCTGGCGCGACCTGGGGGCGGCAACTCTGTGATCGGCGGGCAAGATGCTCGATTCTGTGCCGCTTCCCTTTCAAGCGATACTCTGGCCCCTGTTTGGAGGAGGGCTGATTCTATCCCTGAACCGGCTGCTGCCCGGTTGGGTCCGCAGGCTGGTGGCGCTGGCGGCTGCATTGGCCTCGCTGGGGGTGATCTGGTCTCTCAATGCTGGGGACGTCGGGCGCGCCGAGATCCTTTGGGAGCCGCTCAACTTCTTTCGCATGAGCTTGACCTTCTCTCCCGATGGCCTCTCACTGTTGATCGGGGTAGCCATGGCAGGCGCTGCCGCAGCGATGGCCCTGGGTATCCGCGGCCAGGAGCCTCAGACAACCATCTGGCATGGCGTCATCCTCCTCGTGTTGGCCGGCTGCCTGGCTGCGACAATGGCCGCGAACCTCCTGGCTCTAGCCTCCGCGAGTGCTCTGATCGACCTGTCGCTGATCCTCCTCGTCCTCCGCAGCTCCAGCCGCACCGAGTTGGACGAGAGGCTGTCGCTTAACCTGGTGGTCCCCGGCATCGCTTCCACGCTGCTCATCGTGACTGGCGCTTTGCAGATGGATGCTCAATTGGGCCACGGCTCGTTGCTGTCGCAGAATCTGTCGGAAGACACGATGCTCGTGATCGGAGTGGCAGGTGCCCTACGTGTGCTCGTCTTCCCCTTCCACGCCAGGCGGCTGCGAGTCCCCGAGACTGCGGCTGCCCTGCTCTTGCCCATGGGGGTGGGGGGCTATCTGTTGTCCCGCGTTCAGGCGGCTGCGCCGGTCCTGTCCGGCCGCCCTTGGCTGATGGCCGTTGCCTTGATCGGCCTTCTCGCCGGAGGCCTGCTCGCCTTGGCAGGCAGCGCTCTCGTGCGAGCTCGACATCATGACGGTGCTTCGCCAGGGAACTGGTGGATCGGGCTGCTGGTTCATCAGGCAGCGTATCTGCTCGCCTTTGTGCTTCTCCTGGCTGGCAGCACGCCCTGGTCTGTCGTGGGCATGATTCTGGCCCTGGCAATCCTGGCCATCTGGTGGGATACTGCCTTGGTGACAGAGATCCCGAGGTCTCGTAGTTTGGAACAGATCCGGGCGCAGATCAGGTCCTGGTGGGACAGGGTGAGGCCCAGCGTCGCGTCGCGGCTTCGCGTTCCTGGCTGGCGGCGCGATTCCAGATTGGTCCGGACTGTACAGACCCTGCTGCCGGTCACCGCTTTGGCATCGCTTGCCGGCATACCGTTTACTCTTGGAGCGCGGGGACGCTGGCCGTACTATGCTGCTTGGCTCAAGCGCGGAGACGCATCCCTCTTGCTTATCTTGATTTCTGACACGTTGCTCGTGGCAGGGCTCTCTGCTGCACTTGGCGCCATCTTGGAATACAGGGACGAGCACCAGCGCCGGCCTGCTGCCATTGTTGCGATGAGCGCCCTGGCGATTGCGATTGTGCTGTTTGGGCTTGCGCCGGGACTCTTCTCCGGCGGCCTGGACCTGGAGCCCATAGAGACCGCGGGCGTCTCTGTGTGGGGATTGGGATTGCTTTACCTGCTGCCCTGGCTTCTCGGTGCCTGGCTGGTTCGCCTCAAAAGCTTTCGGCAGGCTCAGCTCGCTCGTATTTGGGATACCGTGAATCTGAACTGGCTCGATCGCGGTGCTGGGTGGGCGGGACGGCGCCTTGTGAGCGGCTTGCACTGGCTGGGCCACGTAGGCGAGGGTGAGGGTTGGTGGGGATGGGTGTTGATCATCCTGGCCTTGGGCGCCGTCCTATTCACCGTGCAGTGAGACGTGTCAGGCCATGGTTTCTGGCATGATGCGCTCTAGAGTGTAGACGATGGAACCGTTTTCCAATGCATTTTCGTTCATAGCAGGTGTGCCATCGCTTGTTGGTTTGATCCTGGCAGCTGCGATCATCTTTCTTACGTCCGACTGGCGGCTATCACTCACTGCGCTGCTGGTTCAGTACGTGTTGGCCGGGCTGACCCTCACACGCTCCATCCAGGCCGAGATCGCCATCATCAAGATCCTGACCGGCGTACTGGCGGTGGCCGTTCTCTACCTGAGCGCCACGAGCACCCAGGTCGCGAACAACTCCCAAAAGTCCACGGACGGTCAGCAGTTCTTGGGGCTCCAGTTGGGGTGGGGCGCTGGACCGTTGGGCCTGCCGCTCAGAATACTGACCCTTATCATGGTCGCACTGGCTGCGATTCGCTTCTTTGAGGAATATCGAGCGCTCCTGCCTGTTCTGGATTCAGGTGCGCCGATGGTGCCGCCCGACATCGCATTCATCTCCATGTGGCTCGCTGCGACGGGCATCATAGGCCTAGTCGTCAGCGGCGAGCCGCTGCGTGTTACGCCTGCGGTATTGACCATTCTGACTGCCTTTGACCTGGTCTATGTCGCCCTGGAGCCCGATCTGGCGATCATCGGCTTTGTTGCGGCACTCACCCTTATGGCCGCACTGGCTTTCTCATATCTCATCACCATCGTCAACCTGAGGGAGAGAAAGGCCCAGGAGGAGAGTAAGGCCAAGGCGCCTTCTCCTGCACTGCCTGCTGCGGCACAGCACAGCAAAGAGGGTGCCGAGACATGAACCTGTTGCAGGGTCCTATGCTGTTGTTTGCCTTGCCCCTTCTTGCGGCAGGCGTCACCTACATCCTCCGTCGTTGGACCTTTATTGCGGCGTTTATTGCAGCTGCAGCCGCCGGGATTTCGGCTTTCCTCTGCCTGCGCTTCCCACTCGATCAAATGACCGAGATTCTGGGCCAGGAGGTAAACTTTGGCCTTTCCAGGGAGGTTTTTGGCCAGACCCTGCAACTCGAGCCCTCTGGTCAACTGTGGCTGGCCTTTATCTTTGGGACAGCCGCTCTGTTTTACCTCCTTGCCTGGCGCATCTCACAAGGCCGCTCTTTCTATCCGTTCAGCCTTGCCATCATTGCCCTATACGTCCTGGTGATCGTTCTTGAATCATTCTCGCTGAGCGTGCTCGTCTATGCCATCGGCGTGACCTTGACCGTATTTGTCATCCAGGGAGGGCAGCTTGCCTCTGTGCGAGGGGCTCAGCGCTATCTAGTGGCTTCCCTCCTTGCTGTGCCCTTGCTTCTTGCCGCCGCCTGGCTGATGGACCCCGCCCGCTCAACACCCCAGGATGCCGAGACGATTCGCCGGGTCTTGCTCCCCGCAGCGTTGGGGTTCGGTCTCTTGCTTGGCGCTTTTCCCTTTGGCACCTGGATGCCGGCCCTGGCAGCAGAAACCATGCCCGTAGTCACAGCCTTTGTCTTCACAGCAGGACAGGCTATGGCGTTGTTTCTGACGCTCGTCTTCTTTGATGCAAACCCCTTGCTCCTGAGCGACGGCGTCACCCCATCCGTGATACAGATCGCGGGCCTGGTGATGGCAGTCGCGGGCGGCATCATGGCCGCTGTGCAGCGTGATTTCGGGCGGCTGTTTGGCTATGCGGTCATGAGTGATATGGGTATCCTGTTGCTGGCCCTGGTTTCTACTGGCAGCCAGAGCGTGACCCTGGTGCTGTTGCACGTGATCAGTCGTGGCATGAGCATCACGCTGATCGCTGCGGCCCTGTCGATTCTCCGGCATCGTGCCACAACTGACAGTTTCGCTGACCTCTCCGGTGTGGCGCGGCGACTGCCGGTCGCGACCTTGGGTCTAGCCCTTGGCGTCCTGGCTCTGGCAGGTTTTCCGCTGACCGCTGGATTTCCCATCCGCTGGGCCGTCTATCGCGCCGTGTCAGGCGAGGAGATGGTACGGGCACTTTTTCTTGTCGTCTCGTCTGCCGGTATCGTCATCGGCTTGCTGCGGGGCTTGAGCGCCATGCTAGGCGGGGAGCCTCGCGACGAGATAGCCCGGCAGCCGCTACTTGCCTCGTTATTTGTGCTGGCCCTCGCTGCCCTGGTCATCATCTTGGGCATTACGCCGCAGTTGTTCTTGGAGCCCGCAAGTAAGGCTGCCCAGACGTTTGCCCTGTTCTAGCATTTGGCGCCATCGGGCAGGAATGGAGTTGAGGAGGGAAGGGCGGTGGAAAAGACCTCTCGATTGCCCGGGTTTTACGATCTGAACGTCGACGAGCGGGCGGCCCGCGTCGCAGAGTGGGCCGGCCTGGATGAGGCCGAACAGGAGGTTCTGCGAGGGGCTGGCCTGGACCTGGCACGCGCCGATCAGATGATCGAAGACGTGGTGGGCACCTACTCGTTACCCCTTGCAGTCGCGCCCAACTTTACCGTCAATGGCCGCGATTACCTGATCCCGATGGCCATCGAGGAACCGTCGGTGGTGGCTGCCGCAAGCTATATGGCGCGGATCGTGCGCGATGCCGGAGGCTTTTGCACCAGCTCTACAGAGCCGGTGATGATCGCCCAGATGCAGGTCCTGGATCTACTCGATCCTTGGGCAGCCAGGTTTGATCTCCTGTCTCAGAAAGAGCGCCTTCTTGACCTGGCCAACGAGACCGATCCCATCGTCGTGTCCCTGCAGGGTGGAGCGCGCGATCTGGAGGTGAGGGTGTTTCCCGACACACCCCATGGACCGATGCTCGTCATCCACTTGCTTTACGATACGCGTGACGCCATGGGGGCGAACACTGTCAACACTGCCGCCGAAGCGCTGGCGCCGCTCGTCGAGGAGATAACCGGCGGGCGCGTGCACCTGCGCATCCTGTCCAACCTGGCCGACCGGCGGCTTGCCCGCGCCAAGTGCGTCATACCCCCTCATCTGCTGGCCTTTGGTGAGTACACCGGGGAAGAGGTAACCCAGCGCATCGTGGAGGCATATACCTTTGCCGCGCTCGATCCCTACCGGGCGGCAACCCATAACAAAGGCATTATGAACGGCATTGATGCGGTGGCCCTGGCCTGTGGGCAGGATTGGCGTGCCATCGAGGCCGGTGCCCATGCCTATGCCGCCCGCCAGGGGCGCTACACCTCCCTGTCCACCTGGACTCTGAGCCGCGAAGGGGACCTGGTGGGCACGCTGGAGCTGCCTCTTGCCGTGGGCACTGTCGGGGGCGCGACACGGGTCCATCCTGGGGCCCGGGTAGCGCTCAAGATCCTGGGGGTGCAGTCGGCGCGCGAACTGGCAGAGGTCATGGCAGCCGTGGGGCTGGCGCAGAACCTGGGGGCGGTGCGTGCTCTGGCGACAGAAGGGATCCAGCGCGGGCATATGACGCTCCACGCCAGGCAGGTCGCCATCGCTGCCGGGGCCACAGGCGATCAGGTGCAGGCCGTGGCTGCCCGTCTGGTGGCCGAGGGCAAGGTCCGCCTGGACCGCGCCCAGGAGATCCTGTCTGCCATGTCGGAGAGCTGAGTGCCACCTGGCCCACGCCCAGCCCTGTCTATTACCCCGGATCGAGTTTGAACCCGTACCCGCGCACCGTCGTGATATATTCGTGATCGTCGTCGAGCGTGCGCAGGCGGAGGCGCACGCGCCGCACCAGCGCGTCGATCGCCTCATCGCTGATCCCCGCTGCCTCGTCATCGGGCCAGACCACCGCGATCACTTCGTCGCGGCTGTACACTCGCCCCGGTTCTTCGGCCAGGAGGGCCAGGAACGTGAACTGGGCGGGCGACAGGGGCGGGTCCAGGAGGCGTTCGCGCACGGTTACCTGCCGTGCATCCGCGTCGAGCTCGAGGCGGGCCGCGGATGCCCCCGCCCCGATCGGCAGCGGAGCGGTTGATCCATAATCCACAAAGGTCAGCGTGATCAGCGGTGCCACCTGGATCTGATCGCCATCGGCCAGCACCGTGGGAGCGGCTACTCGCTGCCCGTTTACCGATGTGCCGTTCTTGCTGCCCAGATCGTGTAGGACGTACTGCTCGTTCTCGCGGCGAACCTCGGCATGGTGGCGCGACACCCATCGATCCCGGATCACCAGGGCATTGTCCTCCCACCGCCCGATGGAGGTCACCGGACTGGCGAGCGTCCATTGTCCCTTGACCTCGTCACCATCCCTCCACAGCAGGAGGGCTGCCTCTGTGTGCTCTGGCATCTATCCTTCCCCTCTTTGACAGAACCTGGCGAAACCAGTATAGTGGAATAGGGTGCGAGCAGCGGGATGGCAGACGTTACCATCTCTTTCACCCTACGCACTCTTTGCCAGGTACCTTGAATCTTTCTGAGCGCGATCTATGCACCAAGGCCTCGAACCCGGCACACTATTGCGGGACCGGTACGAAATCCTGAGCCTGATCGGCCAGGGTGGCATGGGGGCCGTGTACAAAGCCTCCGACCGCCGGCTGCCGGGCCGCCTGTGCGCCCTCAAAGAGATCCTGCCCATGCCCGGCCCTGGCGCCACCGCGCTGAACCACACCCAGGAGCAGTTCCTCCGCGAAGCCAGCACCCTGGCCCGTCTCGATCACCCCAACCTGCCCAAGGTGTCGGACTATTTCACCCTGGCTCCCCACGACGCGGATGCTCAGGCCGCCGGTCTAGCCCAGAACCGGGATTACCTGGTGATGGACTATGTGCCCGGTGAGGACCTCCACCAGGTGATCCAGCAGGCTCGCCGCGAGCATAGGTTCCTCGATCAGCGCGAGGTGCTGGGCTGGATGGCGCAACTGTGCGATGCCTTGACCTATCTGCACGAGCAGGACCCGCCGGTGCTCCACCGCGACATCAAGCCGGGCAATATCAAACTGACCCCGCAGGGTCGCATCAAGCTGGTCGATTTTGGCCTGGTCAAGCCCCTGGACCCCGACGATCCCAAGACCCTGACCGGCATGCGCGGCATTGGCTCGCTCCCCTACACACCCATCGAGCAATACGCCGGCGAGTTGGGCCACACCGACACCCGCAGCGATCTATACAGCCTCGGTGCCACCCTCTACCACCTGCTGACGGGCGAGCCTCCCGCCAGTGCCCAGGACCGCTTTCTCGATCCCGACGCCATGATTCCGCCGCGCCAGGTCAATCCCGCCATCACACCCGCCGTCGAGCGGGCCGTCCTCCTCGCCCTGGCCCTCCATCCGAAGGAGCGGCCCGCGTCGGTATCTGCCTGGACAAAGATGCTCCTGGGCGACGCGCCCACCATCCCCGTGGTGCTCGGCCCCGCAGCCTCCGGTTGGGGTCAGGCGCTGCGCCAGAACCGGTGGCTCCTGATTGCCGCTCTCGCTGCCATCGCCGCCGCGCTGTTCTTGACGTTTTACCCACCCTTTTGATTCGATGATAGCATAGCACGGAACAGAGGGGGTGTCAATTGACAGCCGCCGCCTTTCGGGGTATAATCGGCAGCGCATCGCGGGCGAATAGCTCAGTCGGAAGAGCGCTTCCCTTACAAGGAAGAGGTCACAGGTTCGAGCCCTGTTTCGCCCACCAGGTACGCCAAAGAGCCCTCACTAGGGATGGTGAGGGCTTTGTCTATAGAGGGATCGCGGGAGTGTAACCCATGAAGACTCCAGCTCAGGCAGGGACGTAATGCCCGTATTGGGTATCCATCTCGGGGAGAGTTTTCTTTCCATGCAGCCTAGAGCTAGTGCGATGATCGGCGGCCTGTGGGCCGTCTCTGCTCCCGGGTGCAAGATGTCCGACTTGAGTACTTGCTGCGCGGGCATGATTTGCCGCCTAGACGGTGTTGTGATATAGTTATGGCGAGAGTTCGATCCCCAGGCACGCATAACCCCTCCCATGGTGGAGCGGTATTCCGAAGCAGGTCATCGCAGGTCAGTCACTGAGCACCAGGCGCACGTCAAGGAGGATGGGATGAAAGGGCGCATTACCTTTGGCCACGTCGTCGGGGTCGTCGTGTTTCTCGGGACGTTGGCGGTCGCGGCTGTCGTGTTCCGCGGGATGATAGCGGGGCGGACCGAGCCGGCGGCGGGATCGGCAGAGGTGCCGGCGCGGACCAAGCCGGCGGTGGGACCGACAGAGGTGCCGGCGTGGTGGGACGGTGACGCTGGGGTCGACTGTAGCCAGCTGATTACACCAGAGCGCGTGGGACCCGAGGCATTCGCGCAGTACGGGTTAGCGGCAAAGCTGCAGGAGGGCGAGTTTGTGGGCGGAGAGTTCCTGGGCTACCTCTACTGCTCGCACGGGCAGCCACAGATCGAGGATTCGTACTTTTACGCGGACGTGGATATCCTGTACATGTTTGACGCGGAGAGCGGGGATCTGGCGCTGACCAGTTTGGAGTGGGCAAACCCTTCACCCCCAGAAGAACCGACGGCGACGCCGCGTCCGATGCCGACGATCGATCCGAACGCGGTGACGCTGTGCATTGATGGCGACAGGCCGCTGGTGGAAACGGGCGGGGAGGAGCCGAGACAACTCACCGTCTGGGACATAATCGGGGGGAATTGCGGTGTGGACATGACCAGCCGGTTCTGCTTTGCGTGCGGGCAAGGCGCGCGCCTGCTGGTGCCGGCTGCTGTGGTCCCAGAAGGCGAGATGCCGGACGCCGGTAGCGGTGAAACCATGTGCATCGATGCCACGACCGCAGCCGCGCTCCAGGCGGAGGCGGGCGGGGAAGTGGTGGATGTGGCGGCGCTGGAGGTGTACATTTTCCAATTAGGGGGCGGCGGGGGGATGTGCTGGATCTGCGGCGAAGCGATGGTGGAGGCCGAGCCGTCGCCGCTGCCGAGCCCGGTGCCGACAGAGGGAGTGGCGCGCGACCCCAGGTGCGCGGAGTACGTAACGGAGCAAGAGATCGGCGCGGAGGAGTGGGCGAGGTACGGGATTGCCGAAAAGCTAGCGGAGGACAAGCTACAGCGTCACTGGAACGAGGGATCGGACGTGGTCGTTTGCTACGGGCACCAGGCAGTGGATGAAGCGGGCGTTGGCGGGACGGAGCTATACTACATGTTCGATCTGGAGAGCGGCGTGCTGCTGAACAAGAGGATCCGTTGGCGCCACGACCTGCCAGAGCACCTGCCGCCGCTGGCGATCAGCCAGGAGGAGGCGGAAGCGATGGTGGAGGGTGAGGTGCGGTCGAGCCGGCTTGGCTTCCTCAGCCTGAATGCAATGGAATCTCGAATCACCGTGCCGACCTTCCGCGAACCGTGCTGGTTCGTGTTGGCGAATGAAGATGACGGGTTGACCTGTCCATGGATGACGGTGATCAATGCGATGACAGGTGAGGTAATCGGGCGCTGGAGGGAGTAATCCAGAGACGGGGGGCCATTTGCTGGTTCCTCCTTACTCTGGTCGAGAGATTTCGTTGGTGGCCTCGCGGCCTGCGCCAGCCTCCGCGCCCGATTACACATACCGTTCTGATCGAATCCGTCGCCGTCGGGGCGCGAGTCATCCGCACGTGGTCGTTGGGCACGCCTTGCTCTTTATCTACAAGCAGTTCAGCATGTTTGCGAATAAACTGGACATCAGTGGGAGCAATCTCCGACAGGCTTTGTGCTTTCCATCAAGCCATCTGCCTCGTTGAGAAGCAACTCGCCGGTCATAAGCAGTTCAGAAAATCTCTTTACAAAACGAGCCGCTGAGGCACCGTCAACGATGTTGTGGTTGAAGGTTACAGTCAGGCAGAGATGCTCCCGTGTTTCGATCTGTCCATCGTTGACACAGGGTCGCTCAACAATTCCGCCCACAGCCACAGCGACGGTAGCGCCGCCAACGAGTGGAATAGCCCACAACGCCTGATTTCTAGGGCCAAACATACCCACTGCAGTAACGCCAATTGCTCCGTAACGTTTCATCATCTGGATGTTGCCAGAGGCGATGCGGATAAACGCACGGAAGAGAAAAGCCGGTATGAAGCGCAACCAGGTGATTCCCGACAGCCCTCCCAGTGCATCTTCGCCATGGGCCTGTGCTGCTCTGATCTCCTCATGAATTTGCCAGGGCGTCTTGGTTTGCGCAGCTCGAATGCCAAGATTCTCCGGCACTATTTCTCCATCGATTTCCCGTTCCACCAGCACGCTTATCGTAACATCGTCGAGGATGACGAGATTCTTGCCTTTGCGGAATGAGTTGAGGTTTGGATACTCGGCAACGGTTTTGGCCAGGCAGGATGTGATGTATGCCGTCAAGGACAGCCTTTCCCCGGTTCGTCTTGCATGCTCGCCGATGAAGCGCCGCGGCTCCGAGATGTCAACTTCGGTGATAGCATGAATGTTGTTTTGCTCCCGCCCTACGGAAGCGGAGGCAGCTACCATCCGCCTGTTCAGCGTGAATGGGACAACCCTGTACCCCCGCTTTTCATTCAGATTTGAAACTTGGCTGTCCACGGCACGGTTCTTGGATTCGGCCATGTTCTCATGCGTCATTTCTTCTCCTAACGCTCTCGACAATTCGTCATCATTTCACAAGATAAATCCACTAACGTCGAACGGGCAATCTCCAGCCGCGCGGCGGCTTGGCCCCGAAACACTCGGAAACTCGCCAGGTATCTTCCGTGATGCCCCGCCCGCAATGCGCCGCGATAGCGACGTCGGCTTGATGCGCTTCTTAGTCGCTGTTCTACTCCCCAGGCCGGAATTGCTCCACTACCCCAGCGTCTACCCAATAGATCGCGTCTCCCCCCTCAGCCACAAAGAAGAGATAACTTCCTTCAGGGGACAACCCCGCAAACCGCCCTCCACGAAACGCCTCGATACGCTCGCCCATACGCAGCGCTTCCGACCAGGTCCCATCTTCCTGCTGGAAACTCACGTATAGATCAACGCTTCGCC
>JBFFCR010000063.1:0-12990 GCA_041559855.1 Anaerolineae bacterium
GACCTCTACGCCCAGCTGTTCGACATGGTGGACAACCCAGACATCATCCGCGTCTTTACTTCACTGCAGCGGGCATCGCTAACCAAGCATCTTCCGGCCTTTGAGACCTGCGCGCCCTAATAGATAGGTCGCTCCTCTCACCCCTGGTTCTCCTGAGCCAGGGGTGTTTTTTCCTTCCCCGGGTTGGACGGCTCTCACTAGGCCCTCGTGTGAAAACGCTAGAGATATCTGCTTGAAGGACCTGCCAGAAGTCAGACGATCGTTCTGCCACCCGAGCAAGCAAAAGCCATGCTGAGCCAGTCGAAGCAGGCTTTTGCGATCTTGGGCAGGAACCGTGCACGAATGTTCAATCACTAACTTGTTTCTCTGCAAAAGGCACGACACGTAGGCCAGGGCATATTTCTATCGATTTCCATCCAAAACTAGCCGGATTAAGGGCTTGACAAAACCGGGCACCTGTGATAATATGGGTGGGCGGTCACCCATATTATTAGAGAGAGGTCGAACTTGATGCCACGCCACAAAGAGACAGAGCGCGACAAGGTCATGGGCGATACGCGGCGCATGCTGCTGGAGGCGGCTACTGCCGAGTTCGCCCGCGAAGGGTACAACGGCGCGAATATCAACCGTATCTCGAGAGCAGCCGGTTTCGCCAAGGGCACCATCTACAACTACTTCCCCAGCAAGCGGGCGTTGATGCTGGCACTGATCGATCTGATCGCGTCCTCGCATCACGAGTTCATGCTCGAGCAGGTGCAGCAAGAGGAGGACCGGGTCCTTCTCCTGCAGCGCTTCTTCCAGGCGGGATTGGAGTGGATCATCGAGAACCTCTCCCAGGGCAGAGTCATGCTCACCATCCTCAACGGCCCGGATGCAGATTTCAAGCAACGGATGTGGCAGGGCTACCAGCCGATGCACCAATTGCTTATCAACGATATCCTGATCCCCGGCATCGAGCTCGGCCTGTTCCGCCAGATCGATCCAGCCGCGACGGCAGGGCTGCTGATGACCCTCTATCTGGGCATCGGATCAGCGACAAACGAGGAGGGTAGATCCTACCTGGCGCCGGAATGGATCGCGGGATTCGTCCTGGAGGGACTGCGCAAGAAGGAGTGATTATGGGAGCTAGGAACTTGAGGGCAGCATGGGGTATCGCAAAGCTAGCATTGGGCGTGGTGGGCGCCACCGTCGCCAGCTTGCCTCTATATGCGCTGCCGGCAACGCGCTCTCTGCCGCCAGGACCGCGCCCGGGCCTCAAGGCACTAACACTGGCGGAGGCAGCGGAGCAACTCAGGAGCACGGGCAAGACCGATGCGGCCCTGGTGGAGGCTGCGCGGGCATTGGTCGCGGAAAGAATGCGGTATTGCCGCCGCAACAGCTTTGACTCGCCAACTACGGCCTTCCGGCGGGGCTATGGCTACTGCACCCAGCAGGCCTACGCGCTCACCGATCTGCTGGCGCGGCTGGGGATCGAGGCCAAGCCGGTGTATGCCTTCCGCAACCGCCTCGCGGATGGGAGGGTGACCGGCCATACGTGGGTCCGCGTCACGCTCAATGGCGACGAGCAAGATATCGACTTGCTTTTCTACGATGCTGGCACGGGTCAGCTGACCTTCGTACCCCTGACGACCGTGCGGCATCATACGCCGCTATTCAAGTGGGCGACCAAGTGGGGCGAGGCAGCAGTGAACGCCCACCGATACTATCGCACAGGAAAGGATTTCGAATGATGAATGCCTTGGTGATCTACCATTCGCAATTTGGCAACACGCGGCAGGTGGCAGATGCCATCGCCAGAGTACTTCAGGGAACCGGCGCGGCACGGACGATCAGCGCCGATCAGCTCGCGGCGGCGGACCTGCAAGGCGTCGACCTCGTGGTCATGGGCACGCCGACCCACAAGATGAACCTGCCCGAGGCGGTCCGGCCCGTATTCGAGCAACTGCCCCGGCGGATCTTGCGTGGTGTGCCCATCGCGGCCTTTGACACCTCGTACGAGATGTCGGCCTTTCTGGCCCGTTTCACCGCAGCCAAGCGGATCGACCAGAAGCTGCGCAAGCTGGGCGGCAAGCGCCTGGTGCGCCCGGAGACCTTTCACGTACACCACCATCACGAGGGACCCCTCTGCGACGGCGAGATCGAGCGCGCCAAGACATGGGCCGATTCGATCCTGGCGCAGCTCGATGGGCATGCATAGGTCTGTGCATGCCCCGCAAGAGCCTGGCAGAGTGGCACAAGTCGTGGAGGAACTCGTACCCCTCTGCCGGGTGGGAATGGGGGTATCATGAGCCTGAGTCGTAGAAAGTTCATCAAGCTGACGGGGACCACGGTAGTCTGCGCTTGCGCCGGCGTGCTTGGCGTAGGCGGTTGTGGGGGCAACCCGACCTCCAGCACGCCTTCCGCGCCCGCGGGTAGCTACCGCGTGCAGGATGGTCGTGTGTACCTTGCCCTCTCCGAGTTGGGAACCTTGCTCGGCGTGGGCGGGGCGGTCAAACTCACCGCAGGGAACGCCAACGGCGAGGAGCGCAAGCTGATCGTCGTGCGCCCTGGTGAGGCCGACTACCGGGCGTTTGCCGACGCATGCACGCACAACGGCAAGGAGTTGGACTACCTGCACGGCGACGGGTTGCTGGCCTGCTGCGGTCGCAGCTCCCGATTCGATCTGGCGGGGGGCGTGATCCACGGCCCTGCTGAGGAGCCGTTGTCAAGCTTCGAAGTCCGGCTCGAAGGCGCTGAGCTCGTCATCGAGATCTAGGGGGCGGGCATTGCTACCGGGTCCCAAACCCGCGCATCCTGTCGCGTCTAACCGAAGGCAACCTCGATTTCGCTCAGATTCACGGCGCGAACCCCACGGCCGTGGAGAAGGCATTGACTCCAGCACATTATCATGATACAATCGAACCAGCCTTGAGCAACACTACGCAGAGTTCATAGCAGCCCCATCGAAAATCGAAGCGGCGGCTAGGGCGGAGAATTCGCCGTGGTAGCAAGCATTGTGGTAGGCCACCCGTCGTCCGTTGCTAGTGCTTCAACACGAGACCCGGGCCAAGCGATGCGACGGGCGCGTCGACGTGCGGTCACACGTGCGACATGCAGAAAGGGGATGTAAGATGAGACTCTGGAGGATGCTGCAGTGTGCATTCAGTCTGGCGTGTATCCTAGTGGTGTTGGCCGGATGTGATGCTTCTGAAGGTGCTTCTGTGGCTGTTGCAGCTTCGTCGAAGGAGCGTGTCTCCTCGCCAGACGTGGCCAGAGACGATCTGAGAGAACTGGCTGCCGGGAACAACGCGTTTGCCTTTGACCTGTACCAGGAACTCTGTGATGGGGAAGACAACCTCTTCTATTCGCCCTATAGCATCTCGGTGGCGCTGGCCATGACCTACGCCGGTGCCCGCGGGGCGACCGAGCAACAGATGGCCGATACGCTGCATTTCACCCTTTCCCAGGAACGGCTTCACCCGGCCTTCAACGCCCTGGATCTCGAGCTGGCGAGCCGCAGCCACGCAACCACCCGGGACGCATCGGGTGAGGAGACGGAGGAGGTGACCTTCGAGCTACATGCCGCCAACGCGGTGTGGGCACAGGCAGGGTACAGCTTCCAGCCCGAGTATCTGGACCTGCTGGCGCTGAACCATGACGCAGGCGTCCGGCTCGTCGACTTTCAGGCGAATGCTCCTGCGGCGGTCGAGGCCATCAACAAGTGGGTCAGCGAGGAGACGGAAGGCCGCATCCGTGAGATCGTAGATAGCCTTTCCGAGGATACGGGCCTCGTCCTGGCAAATGCCATCTACTTCAATGCCGAGTGGGATCAGCCCTTTGACGAGGAAGATACCGAAGACGAGCCCTTCTACTTGCTGGACGGCGGCGAGGAGGACGTACCCTTGATGTACCAGCGGGACGATTTCCTTTACACAGAGGGGGACGGCTACCAGACGATCCAGTTGCCCTATCTGAACCGCGATGTGGCGATGGTGCTCTTGCTACCCCGGGAGGGCCGGTTCCGGGAGATCGAGGAGCGGCTGGCGGGCGAGTGGGTGCAGGGCGTTGTGGGAGGTTTCCGCGAGCACGACGTAATTCTGACCATGCCCAAGTTCAGCTTTGAGATGGGTCCGCTCAGTCTCAAAGAAACGCTCAGCAGCATGGGCATGCCCGACGCCTTTTCCCTCAGCGCTGACTTTTCTGGCATTATCGAACCACAATCCGGCCTGTCCGCTTACATCGGTGAGGTAATGCACAAGGCCCTTATCGACGTCGACGAGCGATCGACGGAGGCTGCTGCGGTGACTGAGGTTGAGATGTTCGTGATAATAGGTGAAACGATCGGCGAGCCAACAGAGCCTCCGCCCATTATCATGAAGATCGATAGGCCCTTCATCTTCTTCATTCGCGACATAGAGACAGAAGCGATCTTGTTTGTGGGGCGGGTGATGAATCCAGCCAGTGAATAGCCGTCGTTTGGTCGCCCAAGGTGGGGGAACGCGATGAGCGTACACAAGCTTCGACATCATGTCGTGGGCGCCATGCTGAGCCTGTTGGTGCTGACTGGATGTGCCGAGCCGTCTGAGCAGCCTGCAGCGAGCCCATTCACGGCATCCACATCCGGGCAGCCGAGTACGAGTCCCATACCCGAGATAGTAGTCTGCCGCCTTGACTCTCTCGTGGCCATAGAAGCCTATATCGACCATAACGAGAATGGGCAGCGGGAAGCCTGGGAGGATCCGCTGCAGGTCGCGCGATTCCGGGTGGAGTCGCCCGAAAGCGACAACGAGGCTTTCTACGTTAAGAGCGATGCTACCGGGCAGGCGGGGTACCAGGTACTTGGCGATTGCCTGGACAGCTCTGGCGACTATGGCATCGTCTACGCAGAAGTACCGCCCGACTACAGGCTCACGAGACCCGACCATTGTTCAACTGGAAACTGCAGATTTGGCTTTGCTACGCTGAATGTTACCCCGAGCAGCGTGAGAGAAGCCGACCTGAGGGGGGCTGACCTGCACGGCGCTGACCTGCGAGGAGAGGATCTAGGTGACGCTGATCTGACCGGGGCCAACCTGCGTGAAGCCGACCTTAGAGGTGCCACACTGCGTAACGCCCAGCTCACGGGGGCCGATCTGCAGGGGGCCGATTTGAGCTTGGCCGACCTGAGGGGAGCCGATCTCAGAAATGCGCAGATGTCTGGCGCTGTTCTGTCTGAGGCGAACCTGAGTAGCGCTGATCTGAGCAATGCCGATCTGCAGGAAGCTGACCTGAGTGATGCTGATCTGACCGGGACCAATCTGCGCGAAGCCAACCTTAGAGGTGCCACACTGCGTAATCTTCAGCTCAGCGGACACGATCTGCAGAGGGCCGATTTAAGCGGGGCCAACCTGAGCAGAGCCAACCTCAGTAACGCACAGATGTCTGGAGCTATTTTGGTCGAGGCTAACCTGAGATACGCCGATCTCAGCAGTGCCGAACTGAGCGGAGCCGACATGAGCCACGCGCAGTTGTTTGAGGCTGATCTGCAGGGGGCTGATCTACGAGAAGTGAATCTGAACGACGCTAACCAGAATTCGGTTAACCTGTCTGCTGCCAACCTGACTGGCGCTGATCTCGGCAACGCGATGCTACACAAGGCCAGATATGATCGATACACCCAGTGGCCCGAAGGATTCGACCCGGTTGCCGTAGGAGCTGTTCTGGAGGAGTGAGGGCGGAGTTTGCCCCTGGCGGGGAAGTGTGAATCAGGCAGCCAGTGCACGCCCATTGCCTTTTCCTTCCGCCAACTTGGGTCATAGCATGCGCGCATTCGAGCCAGGAGAGAAACGGAATCAAGGGGGGGACTATGGATCGACACTTGAGAGTGCTGCTCGTCCTTGCGGCGAGCCTGGCACTGCTCGTGGCAGGCTCCCCGGGACCTGTGCATTCTGACGGGATAGCCATCGTCATCGAGGCCTACGAAATTGAGATGCCGGCCCAGCAGGCCATCATTGTGTGGGATGAGGAGAAAGGACACGAGGACCTGATCCTGTCGGTCGAACTACTAGGCAGCCCGGAAGCGGCTTGGGTGGTACCCGTGCCTGCGCTGCCCGAAGTCGAGACAGCCAGACCAGATTGGTTTGAACAGCTAAGCTATGTGACCAAGCCGATCGTTGAGTATCGCACTGAGACGATCTACCGCGAGGCTGGAGGACCAATCACCGTGGGTGAAGAGGCAGAGGTAGAGGTGGAAGTGATCAGCCGAGAGGAGGTGGGCGTCTACGATGTCAGCATTCTCTCGGCAGACAAGGCGGACGCGCTGCTGGAGTGGCTTCATGACAACGGCTACGCCTTTCCAGAAGAAGGTGGGCCAATCCTGGATGCCTACGTGGAGGAGGGGGGCTGGTACTTTGTGGCTGCCCGCGTGCTCCCTGACGGAAGCGATCAGCTTGCGGGGACCGTACATCCTCTATGGTTCTCTTTCGACACGCAGCAACCGATCTATCCCATGCGACTGACCGCGCTGCTCGGGGAGCCTGTGGACGTGCTCATCTACGTACTGGCCGATCACCGTATGGAAGCCAAGCCCGTCAAGTTCTCGACCGAGTTCGCCGGGGAGCTAAAGCTATTCTCTCCGGCCAGCGAGGACAACGCTGCCTTGCGGGAGCTGTTGAGCAACCGGAGCTACTATGTCACCAAGCTGCACGAAGGTGCTCTGAACTCAGCTTCGATGACCCAGGACTTTACCTTCGAGCAGGCAGAGAGCGATGAGGCCTATCGCCAGGTGGTATACCACACCAGGTACGTATACCTGTCAGCAACCGAACCATCGTCGACTGAGGTGGTAGGTGGACCTACGGCGAGCGCAGTCCCAACCGAGCGTCCCAAGGAGCGGCCTCCTATGGATGATAACTGGCTGATACTGGGTGTAGGATTGGGGGCACTTGGCGTATTGGCCGTGCTCGGTCTAGTGTGGCGGCGGCGGTCGCGACGTAAGCCGGAAGGCGAGGAGGAAGCGTAGGCTGCCGATGGCATCCCTCACAGGGCGTGTTCCATCCACGCGATGATGTCGTTCTGCACCACCTGCTCCAGCTCGGCGAAATACGCGCTGTATCCCGAGACGCGCACCACCAGGTCCCGATGGTCCTCGGGGTGTGCCTGCGCCGCCCTGAGCATCTCGCCGTCCACCAGGTTCCACTGCAACTGCATCCCGCCCAGCGCAAAGTACCCGTTGAGCAGGCCAGCCAGCGCCTCGGGTCCCTTGCCGCCCCGCAAGAAGGCGGGGTTGAGCTTCTGGTTAAAGGCCGAGCCATTGGACACCAATCCGTGATTCAGGCGGGCAGCCGATTTCATGGCTGCCGTCGGACCCTGGCGGTCTCGACCCTGCACCGGCGAGATGCCCTGCGACAGCGGCGATCCCGACCGGCGCCCATCGGGGGTTGCCCCCACCGCCAGTCCCAGGGCCACGTGAGTCGTCACCGAGTAAAGACCGGGTTGGTAGCGACCGCCCCGCGGGTTGGCATGGCGAGCCACCTCCTCGCAATAGATCTCGGCTGCCAGGCGTGTGTAGCGATCCGCCGCCTCGTCGTCGTTTCCATACTTGGGCGCGTGATGGACCAGCATTCGCCGCAGCGACTCGTGGCCTTCGAAATCGGCATCAAGGGCGGCCAGTAGCTCGCCCATCGTCACCCGGCCCTCCTGGAAGACGAGGGCATCCAGCGCAGCCAGCGAATCGCCCACCGTCGCCGAGCCCACACCCTGCACCCCGGTAAAGTTGTAGCGCGCGCCGCCCCAGGTCAGATCCAGTCCGCGCTCGAGGCAGTCGCCCGTGGTCGCCGAGATCCAAGGCTTGGGCTTGAACTCGGCGTGTACCTCCGCCAGGACGTCCAGCGCCTCCACCATCAGGCCTGCCAGGTGGGCCACCTGCTGGCGGTAGGCATCGATCAGATCCTCGATGCAGGTGAAGCCACGCGGATCTCCGGTGGGCAGGCCCAGTTGGTCGGTAAAGAGACGCCCCCGCCCGTCGTTGAGGGCCAGTTCGAGACAGAGTCCCAGGTTGAACAGCGCCGCATCGGAGGAGGTAAAGCTGGCGCCCGGCACCGCCGGCTCCACGCAGCCGATGATGCCATAGTTCCGCGCCTCCTCCAGCGGCACGCCGCGATTGACTAATGCAGGGACGATGGCCTCGTCGTTGAAGAACTGGACATTCTGCAGGCCGTCAGCCATCGCCCGGGTCGCAGCGGAGAGGAACTCGGGCGGCGTGCCCGCGTGCAGGCGCACGCCGAAATTGGGCTGCTGAGTGTTCACCCGGCGCATCGCCTCCACCGCCAGATACGAGACGGGGTTGGTAGCATCGCGCCCCTCGGCATCGACCCCGCCCACCACCGCATTGGCAAAGGCCGTCATCCCCGCAAAGGCCAGGCTCACGTCGGCATCGAACAGGGGGATCGAGTGGCTGACCTTGATGTAGAAGCACTGCAACAGCTCCAGGCCCTCCTCCTCGGTCAGGCGACCGGCCTGCAGGTCTGCTTCGTAGAAGGGCCACAGCAGCTGATCCAGCCGGCCAATGGAAAAGGCCGACTCGTAATCCTCTATCTGCGCCGCCACCAGGACAATCTGCATCGCCTGCAGCGCCTCGCGGAAGGTGCGGGCCGGGCGCGCCGGCACGTGGCGGCAATGCGCGGCGATCTGCGCCAGCTCTTCGCGCCGCACCGGATCCTCCGCCACGCTCGCCAGCCGCTCTGCCTCTTCAGCATACCGCCCGGCAAAGCGGATCACGCCCCGGCAGGCAAGCGCCGCCGCCTGGAAGAACTCTGCTTGCCGCCTGTCGTCCGTCGCCCGCTCTTGTGCACCTGCCGTTTGGATGAAATGCTCCAGCCCCTTGCCCAGGATGCCAGCGTAGTTCAGCAACATGTGGCCGATGCCGCCGATCTCGGTGGCGATGAACGGGGCGACCTGATCGATCGCCTCGGCAACCTCCGGCGACCAGCGGGCCCGGGCGCGATCCTCCAGCGTCTTGCCCCGCCAGTAGGGCATGATCTCCTCACGCAACTCGCGCAGTTGCTCGTCGCTGACCGAGAACGGATTGGGGTCGCGAAAACCGATCGTCTCCAGTTCCCCCAGCACGCGGGCCCCCACACCCTCGGGGTAGATGCCGCCGCCCAGCACCTTGCTCGTGATGGCACCGGCGATCAACTCGTCTGGCTCGATGTGGACCGTCAGATTCTCCAGCACGTGGGACAGAGCCTTGGCCTGGCGGACGACCTGCGGCTCGCCTTCCGTCTCACGCATCGATTCGGTGTAGAGCCTGGCCCGCTCGACGCATACCTCGGGGCGCGTGTGCAGCCGCCGCTCCAGCAACCGCTCTACGCGGCTCGCTGCCGCCGACTCCAGCGGCGTTACCGTCTTCTGTGCCTCTTCGGTCGCAAATCCGGGCAGCCCCAGCTCGGCGCCGTACCGGCGGTAGATGCGGATGGCCTGCGGCAGAGTCCAGGTGGTCTTCATGATCAGGGCCACATTGCCGGACGTCTTGATCTTGCGCGTGGCAAAGGCCAGAAACACGTTCGTCTCGCCCGCATAGATGCGGTGGAAGGTGTCGGCGCTCAGCATCAGCGTCAGTGCGGGCGGCTCGCTCGCCACACCGGGGGTGACCGTCATCGTCTCGCCGTCGCGGGTATCCACGTGCACGGCAATGTCGGGCTTGGTGATCTGCACCTGAATGAGAGAGCGCAATCCCAACCAGGTCCGGCGGATGTCGGGGTCCGACCGCAACCGCGCAAAGTAGCCCAGGGCAAAGGCAGCAGCCTCGTCAGGGTCTCGGTACGGGAACTGGCTACTCATTCTATGGAACCTCCTCCCTGCGCGTCGCCCCGGACCAGACAGCCACCGGCACCCGCTCCGCCGCAATGGCATGGAGCGCTTCCATCGCCGCGCGGGTGAGCAGCGGCGCGTCCTCCAGGGCGTAGCACCGTTCCAGGCGGCGGTACTTGGGCCGGCCCAGGTTGGTGTAGGCGAGCAGATCCCAGCGCTCGACCGTGGGGAGTTCGGCAGCGATGAATTCAGCCAGCCCGCGGATGTTCTCCTCGCCGTCGGTATAGCCGGGGATGATCGGCGTGCGGATCCACAGCGGCATCCCGGCAGCCGCAATCCTCCTGGCGTTGTCCAGGATGCGGGCATTGTCCGCGCCGGTCGCTGACTGGTGGCGCTCGCCATCCAGGATCTTGAGATCGTACAGCACCAGGTCCACCAGGGGCAGCACCTGCTCGTAGCGCTCCCAGGCCACCAGCCCGCAGGTGTCCAACGCCACGTGGAATCCTGCCTCCTTGCATAGCGTGGCCAATTCCCGCACGAAACCGGCCTGGGCCATCGGCTCGCCGCCCGAAAGGGTCACCCCCCCACCCGAAGTCTCGTAAAAGATGGCATCCTTTTGCACTTCGGCCAGGAGCGCCGCCGCTGTCCACCTTTTCCCGATCATCTCCAGGGCCGCAGCAGGACAGGCATCAGCGCACAGGCCACATGCATCGCAGCGCTCGCGGTCTATCCGCATGCCCTCCGGCGTCAGCTCCAGGGCCCCGGTCGGACAGACGCGCAGGCAATCGCGGGCTGCAATGCAGCGCACATCGTACCACATCAACTCTGGCCCGGGATTCAGCCCTTCTGGATTGTGGCACCAGGCGCAGCGCAGGGGACAGCCCTTCAGAAAGACTGTCGTGCGAATGCCCGGACCATCCTCGGTGCTAAAGCGCTGAATGTTGAAGGTGATGCCGGTCGGCTCGCTCATGGAGACAGCATACCACGGAGGTCTGGGGCTGGCGAGATCCTGGCCTGGACGACAGGCAGGATCAATACACATGCCGAATGACCGTGATCAACTACAGCCATTCACTCACCTTCCTCATATCTTTGACGGATCTCCTCGAAATAGCCGCTGAATTCATCGGGGATGATGTCAGCCTTGGCGGCCTCCGGAAAGATGGCGTCGAAATGATGCTCCAACTCTGCGAACTCGAGGGTGTAATCGACGTCCACAGTCGTGCGCGGATTGCCCAAGAGCTGAAGTGCGCAGCCCCCCAAAAGGTAGAGGGTGCCTTGACCTGGATAGCGCTCACCCAGACGCTCTAGAAAAGACCGCAACCTTTCCAGAGTCACCGCTTCCATCGACTCTCCAGTTCCCATTGGCGCAGCAGGTGGCGGACGACCTGCTCATAGGTGCCCAGCCAATTCACCATCTCATGAGCCCGGCGCTGATGCTCGCGTCCCAGCGCCGCCAGCTTTTCGCGAGGAGTTCCGTCGGCAGGCAATCTCCACTCCGTGGCTGTACGCCCCAGATTGGGCAGCCATTGCCAACCCATCTTCATGTGGGGTCGCAGCCGATGAGCATGTTCCTGTTGGAGGAGCACGGCAGCAACATAGAACGACTGGAGGGTCAATCTCTCACCAGACTCCAAATGCTCCAGCGCAGCAGGCATGGCCTTTGCGTACTCTGGATGAGAAAGCAATACGGCAATGACTGCTGCACGGACACGTGCGCTAGGCTGCCGCACGAGGTCAGCGAGAAGCGCCTGCGGCGAGCGCAGATTGGCCGACTTGAAAGCTGTCTGGCGTGAGAGGTAGCGGATGCCCAACAGGTCCAGCTCTGCGACAAGCCGTTCTTCCTCGGCCCAATCTTGAGCGTCTGAATGTTCCATGCCGGACCTCCATCTAGCTCCCTACCCACGTGCGCCACATGCCACTCACGACCTGGTTCACAGCCCGACGCAGGCATTATAGCACTGGAGGGCGGGTTCCGCAAGCTCGCCTTGATTTTCGGATCCCTTGGCCTTCAGCACCGGAAACTCCTCCACCGCCGGCACTGAACAGTGCCGGCTAGCGCGCTGCAAGAAAGGATCCTCCACCCAGAATGCAAAAGGGAGGGGATGTGATCCCCTCCCTGCAGGCAGTCGCAGCCGGGTGCGCCCGGTACCTGGACTAGCTCCCCTTGCTGCCCCCAAAGACCCGCTGCATGGTGCGCTCTACCAGCTCAAAGATCGTGTTTTCCTTGAATCCGCTTGCCCAGGAGATCAGGTACAGCACACCCGGGGCCACCGTCACTGCTGTGTCTGCAACACCCTCCAGGCCCTCCAACCCTGCGGGCAGGATGCCCACCGTCCTCAGCACCAGGTTAAAGACCATATAGACCGTAGCGCCCAGAATCAGTCCCAGGACTGGCTTGCCGAGATAGGAAAGCTTGTAGTGAGGGTCAAAGTCCCGCTGGCCCACATGCTTGAAGAGGCTGTACAATACCGAGACCACCCCGCCGATCCCGCCCCACACCATCGTAGCCAAAAAGACCTCCATATCTACGATCGCGTTGGTCAACCCTGTTGGCGCGATATAGTCCCAGAACGAGCCCTGGTTGATGACGAACAGCGAGGACGCGAACGCCACAAACCAGAACAGCCCCCACAGCAGGATCCACCACTGGTGCCTACTGGCGGCCTTCTCGCTATCCTCGGCACGCTTCAGCCGCGTGCGCACTTCCTCTACATAGTACTCGGCTTGGGCGATCTGGCCCACATCGCGCCGCAGCACAATGTCCCTGGCCTGAAGCAGCTTGTTGTAACATTCGGTGGTAATATTCTTGTTCGATCCAACCTGACGCCTCACCTCATCATAGGCCTCATCGATGGCGGCTTCCAGCGTCTGAATCCATTCCTCGCCCAGCCAGGACAGGATCTGATCCCTCTCACCTTCCGTCAGCATCCGATCGGGCAGCTGGATCGGCTCGACCCTCTCCTCTGGGTCTTGGATGTCGAGGGAATCAACATCCTGTGCGCTCAGCGCGCTGTACCCGCGTCTCGGCCTCGGCGGCAACACGCCCCCGATAATGTCGTTGATCTCCGCCGGCAACGGCTCGTAGCTCCCTACCGGCTCATCGGGCTCGGGAACCGCCGCCAGGGGCACAGGCTCTGCCGTCCGGCCCGCTCCTGCCCGGGGCCTCCCGGCTGCCCGCTTCAGGTCCTCCGCACCGGGTTCGCCTGCCCGAGCTTCCTC
>JBFFCR010000064.1:0-12903 GCA_041559855.1 Anaerolineae bacterium
AAGCCACCGGGCTAAAGTAGCCCAAACCCCAATTGGAAAGACCCAGCCGTCCGCCAGGCTTCAACACGCGCCACATCTCGGCCAGCGCCCGGTTCATATCCGGGAACTGGAACAGGGAGAAAGCGCAGGTCACCGCATCGAAGGAAGCATCGGGAAAGTCCAAGCGCTCCGCATCCATCTGGCAAAAGGCCGCGCCGGTGATCCCTTGTTCTGCGGCTGCCAGTCTGGCTTGCGACACCATGGACTTGGCGACATCGCTTCCAGTGACCTGCCCTTCCGGTCCAACATAAGCGCTCGCTTGCAGGGCGACCACGCCGGCCCCTGTCCCGACATCCAACAGGCTGCTCCCCAGCGATGGTCGCAGTAGCTCCAGCAGACGCCCGGCGAATCGCCCAAAGATGCCTACGCGATCCTGAGCGTACTCGGTCGCTACTTCTTCCCATCCCTGCTGGATCAGTCGCCGGACGTCAGCCTGGTCCTGTTCGGTGGTCACAGACATTCTCCGCACTGTAGCCGCTCCGCGTGTTTGCTCACCCACCTCGGTAGCCCGGTCCCCGGCTCTCCTCCGGAACCTCTGCACCCGGCTTCCCGCTACGGACTGGGCGATCAAAGCACGCTGCCGTGGCACGTTCAGGTCACCTTGATGGTCACGGGTTGGCCGATCACATCGGCAAGCTTTCTACCCACGTCACGCTTCTTGCGCAGATTCGCCGCAGTGGCCTGGACGAACTCGAGTGCGCCCGAGTCGCAGAATCGCACGCAGGTTGGATCACCGTCACACAAGTCGCATTTGACCACCTGCCGGGCTACGATGTCGATGCCCATGCCACCGAACGGACAGGCTGTCACACACATCTTGCAGCCGATGCAAAGATCATAATCCAACACCACACGATCCAGGGTGGGGTCGCGTGAGAGCGCATCTTGTGGGCAGATGGCAACGCATGGAGCGTCCTCACACTGCTGGCACAGCATCGGCAGCTCGAGCCCTTCTGTGAACCACTTGATGATGTGTATGCGGGAGCGACTTGGATTGCTCATGCCGGTGTGTTTGACTGAGCACACCATCTCGCACATCCGGCACCCGGTGCACTTGACGTGATCGATTACCAGTATCTTTTCCATCTGCGCTCTCCTAGTTCGCCTGGAAGGGCTCGCGGTCTAGCCCCAGCTTCTTCAGCGTCTCTGGACGCGGCACACCGTGCTCGTCCCAGCCATGCAGCTCATAGTACTCGTCTATCATCGCCTTGAACTTGTCTCGATCGATCGACTTGCCCCGAACAATGGGCATCCCGACGGGAGTCGGCTCGTCAAAGTAGCGATCCGAAAGCCAATCGTCCTTCCGTGTCAGGCCCTCGCGGATGTTGAACAGCCGCTCAACCGTGTAGGCCCGGTCGGCGATGTCCCATACCTCTTCCGGCGTGAACTCGAGCCCAGTGTTCAAGTAGATCAGCTTGGACAACTCGCCAAAGCCAATCAGGTTTGGACTCAGGAAGATGGAATGAAACTTGCAGACGCCGGTGCTATCCACGGCCTCGTACAGCATTTCATGCCAAACAACCATCCGCGGCTTTCCCTCGTACGAGGTATAGTCGGACGAAAGAGGGCCATCGTAGGGTTTGGGGCCCCCATAGATCTTGCGCAGCAGGAATTCGGGCAGGTGGTAGAGGTCAATGGCGGGCCGGCTACGCAGGTGGTCAGAACCCCTGGAGCCTGTAGCGATGCCCAAGGCCAGAGATGGTGTGGGCCGCTCGTCCGAGTGCAGATTGCTCATCCCCTTGACCTGGATGAGGTACTTGCCCGAGTCCTGTCCGATCTTTTCGGCAGCCCGCAGCGGCCCCTCCGCCAGGATGTCGCCAAGCCCCTGGCGCAGGGCGATACGCTCAATCATCTCGAACACCGCTTCGTCGTTGCCCCACTCCAGCTTCAGGCCATCGGTGTCCTCATCGGTCAGGATGCCCTTCTCATAGAGCTCCATAGCCCAGGCAATCATGCTACCGGTTTCCAGCGTGTCGAGGCCGTACTTGTTCACGAGATGGTTGCCGATCAGAATCGTCTCAAAGCTGTTGCAGCCGACCTCCATGCCAAAGGCACCCTGGCTAGTGTACTCCGGTCCCTCGGCGTAGGCCCCGGCATCGGGTCCTCCCTCGGGGACGCGGTACTTGTGGCGGCAATGGATCACACAGCCAAAGCAGCCCTCAGTACCCAGGGCATACTTCTCGATGTGCTCACCCTCGACGTTCCCCCCCACCTGCTGGTTGAGCTGAAAGTTCCGCACGCGCACGAGACCAGTGCTGTTGGTGACACTATAGATGAACATGGTGCCCCATTTTTGCATGATCTGGGCAAACTTTGTAGAGGCAATGTGGTCTGTGAGCTTGGCGTTGTTCTCCAGGGCCTCCTCCGGATAGCGGATCTCGATATCCATCGTGCCCCGTACGGCGATGGCCTTGAGATTCTTCGAACCCATCACCGCGCCCATCCCCGAACGACCGGCGGCGTTCTTGACCCCGGTCATCACGTTGGCATAGCGCACCAGGTTCTCTCCTGCCTCGCCAATGCACAACGCCTGGATCTCGGGATCGTTCAGCTCCTCGCGGATAAGCGCCTGAGTATTCGGAACATCCTCGCCCCACAGATCGGAAGCATCGCGGATTTCGATCTCGCCGTCATGGATCCAGAGGTACACAGGGCCGTCGGCCTTGCCTTTGATCACCAGGTGATCGAATCCAGCCCATCTCAGCTCCGGGGCAAAGAACCCGCCCATGTTGGAGCTACCGACATAGCCGGTCAGCGGTGATTTCGCCCCGATATGGGTCCGGGCCGAAGCCGAAGCCAGCGTGCCCACCAGCAGGCCGGCGCTCACTGTCAGCACATTCTCGGGCCCGAGCGGATCGATCCCCGGCTTGATATGCTTGTACAGCAGGTACATGTCCAATCCACGCCCGCCAAGGAACTTTTTCCGCATGTCGATCGAGATGGGCTGGGTCTCGATCTTGCCAGTAGATAGATCAATGATCGCGATTTTGCGGTTTAGTGCCATCTAGAACCCCCTAACCTTTGGCTTCTTTCGCTTCATCCACTTGCTGCTCCCAATGGTCCCACACCGGCTTTCTGATCTTGGCCAGTGTGCCGCGCCAAGAGATGTACCATTCCCAACTGCAAGAGGGACAAGTCGCCCTTTCCGCTCCCTCTGGAGGCCAGAAACGCTCGAAGCAATACTGGCAACGTACCTCTCCGATGCGCCCGCGTGCCTTCTTCTCCTGCTTTTTCTCTACAGCCATCGGTCCTCCTTCCGTTGAATTCTAACCTCAGACACCAACCTTGACAACCACACCCGCAGCTGTGTCGCCCGCGGCGCAGCCGACAAACAACCCATAGCCGCCACCCACCAGGATCAGTTCCTCGATCACTTCGATGATCAACCGGTGGCCCGTGGGTGCCTGGGGATGGCCCCAGACAATGCTCGAACCATAGTTGTTCATCATCTCTGGTTTCACACCCATCTCGCGGCAGAAGTAGATGTCGTTCACGGCAAAGGGATTGTGGGTCTTGATGACCCGCACAGCCTCAATCCCTATTCCTGCCGCAGAGAGCGCCCGGCGCGCTGCGGGAACGGGGGCCATTGCCATATATCCCTTTTTCACCCTCGCTTCCCCATAGGAGAGCACCTGGATGGTGATATCGGGATCGCGGCTCATCTCCCGCGCTTTGTCGCGCGTAGTCACGATGATGCCGCAGTTGCCATCTGCGGGATGGGTTTGGGTCCCATAGGTGACCGTGCCTCCCTGGACGACAGGCCTGAGCCTGGCCAGGCCTTCGGCCGTAGTGGGGAACACGCCCTCATCGCCGTCCACGGTGGCCAGGACCTTGCGACCCCGCGCATCCTTAACCTCGATGGGCATGACGAGGTACCGGCGCAGGAACTTGGAATCCTCTGCCAGCGCGTCGCCATATTGCTGGTATCGCAGCAGCATCAGTTCGTCCTGCTCCTCCTTTGTGATGCCCACCTCCCGCGCCACATTCTCGGCCGTCTCGAGCATTGCATTCTTGGCAAAGGGGTCGTGCCCAAAGTTATCCCAGACCCAGTCCTCTGCATCGCCCTTGCCGCCCGGCCCCATTGGATCGGGATAGTAGAGATGCGCTCCGTTGCTGCACCGGTCGGCAGTGATGGTCAGGACGGCGCGACCCTCGCTGACCTCGACTTCGGCTGCGGCGCTGCTCACCACACGTGCCCCCGTCGCGCAGGCCTGGCTGATGATGGGCCCGGTGATGGTCTCGGCCCCGGTCAGGCCGGCCAGCCAGGGCCCGCCATAAAAGCTATGCTTCTGAGGCACAGTGAGTCCAAAATACAGGCTGTCGAACACCGCAGGCTCGATCTCCCTTTCCTGCAAGGCGCGCACCGCGATTTCGGCAGCAAAGGGGATGGCGTTGAGATTGGCGAAACTTCCCTGCCAGCGGCTGAAAGGGGTGCTCCAATATCCTCCGTGGGGAATGTAGGCTTTTTCGTAACGCATAGGTTGAACCTCCCAATCGTTTATGCAATCAAGCACCGTGGATCACGGTGCCAACCACTGTTCCTTCTTGCGATAGACAGTTCCGTGGGCCAGGGCAACCAGTGTGTTGTCCTCAGTGGTGACGGCCAGACGGTAAAGTGCCGTGCGATACCCCAGGCTTTCCTCGGTTGCCTCCGCGTACAGGCGCGTACCAACCGGCACAGCCGCCAGATAGTTGATGCCCACGTTGAGTGCCACGGCTGTCCGGCCGTGGGAGTTGCTGGCGGCAGCGAAAGCCACGTCAGCCAGCGAAAAGATGACGCCACCGTGCGGGATGCCGTGAAAATTCAGCATCTGCTCGCCCACGACCATAGAGACTTTGCTGTACCCGGGTTCCAGTGCCAGCAGCTCAATGCCGAGAAAATGGGCATAGGGGTCCTGGCTGATCCGTTGGAGGATTCCTTCACGGTCCACAGGTCACAACCTCACGACGTTTCAGCCACCGTGCGTGAAGGGCGCAACAGCAGAGAACCAATCACGCCCAGAGCAGCCACGCCAGACGCCAGCAGAAAGGCTGGTCCAAAGGAGCCGCTTGCATCAGCAATGGCCCCGCCCACACTCGGCCCGGCAGCCTGTCCCAAACCGAAGAACAGGGTGACAAAGCCCAGTGCCGCTGGCGCCATCCGAGATCCCAAATAGTCGCCGCAGGTGGCAGCCACAATGCCTGGAATGCTCCACGCCGTCAGCCCAAAGAGGACGGCCGAGACTGTGTAGCCGCTCGGATTCCGCCACAAGGCGAACACGGCAAAACAAGCCGCCTGGGTCAAGTACACCAGTGCCAGCCCATACTTGCGGCCGATCAGGTCCGACAGGGTGCCCCAGATCAGGCCGCAGAAGATGCTGATCCAGCCGACGATGGCCCACAGGTTCCCGGCTGCCTCCTTGGTGTAGCCCCCTTCGGTTTGCAGGTACTTGGCAAAGAAGGTCACATAGATGATGTACGAGAAGCCAAAGGCGACGTAGACCAGGGCCAGGTGCCACACCGCGCCCGAGCGATATACCTTGCGCCAGTCGAGGGAGGACGCCTTGTTCACCTGGGGTGAGCCTGGCTGGTCCTCTACCTGCACTTTGGCGGCCGGCTCGGCAGAAACGGGCCGTAGTCCCTTCTCTGCCGGCCGGTCACGAAGCAGCACAAAGGCGAGCAGGCCGAGCAACAGCACGGCTCCGCCCAGGATGAACCAGCTGTACCGCCAACCATCCTCACCGAAGGCTCCCAGGATGCGCGGCACCAGAGGTCCGGTGATCATCAGACCCACACTGGAGCCACCCACCGCGATGCCTGTTGCCAACCCACGCCGCCGGGCGGCAAACCAGGCTGGCAGCAACGCCATCACCGGGACGTTGCTACCCCCACTTCCCACGCCGGTCAGCAGTCGCCACACCAGCGCCCCCTGAAAGCTATCCACAAGGCCGGTCAGCACCATCGTCACGCCGACCAGCAGCATCGAAACGCTGACCACCCGGCGCGGTCCGTACCTGCTCGCGAGAAAGCCACCAACGACTGCCAGAGTCAGATAGCCGACAAAGTTGGCCGTGGCCAGGGCGCCGGCCTGGGTGTTAGTCAGGTCCAGCGCCGCTTGCATGTCGGGCAAGATCAACGTGTAGCCGAATCGGGCAAAGCCCAGCGCTCCCAGCACGGTCAGCGTACTGACCAGCAGGATGATCCAGCCGTAATGCAAGCCACGTTTGTGTGAACGCTCGTGGGTGTCTATAGTGACCTCCCTGTCCTGCTGCTAGTCCAGCTCTCGGCGGTCTACAACCCGGCGGGCCTTGCCCAAGCTACGCTCGATGGAGCCGGGGCCGACGACCCGCACCGCGGCTGAGACATAGAGGGTCTCTTGCATGGCCTTCCTGAGCCTTTTCTCCACCGCCTCAATCGCGCCTTCGCCGCGGACGTATAGATCATTCGAAGCTTCCACCCAGACCTCCAGGGTGTCCAGGCGATCCCTTTGTCTATCCGCAAAGATCATGTACTGGGGTTCAACGTCGGGATCCTGAAGCAGCACGTGCTCCACCTGCGAGGGGAAGACATTGACGCCCCGAATGATGAGCATGTCATCGGTGCGGCCCAGCACCTTATCCATGCGCACCATGGTTCGCCCGCATGGACAGGTCTCAGCGTGGAGCGTCGTGCGATCCCGTGTTCGATACCGGATCAGTGGCAATCCTTCCTTAGTCAGGGTGGTGAAAACCAGTTCACCCAGTTCGTCGTAGCCCAGAGGGTCGCCGCTCCCGGGATCAATGATCTCTGGGTAAAAGTGATCTTCCGCGATGTGCAAGCCGGTATGATAAGGACACTCCACAGAAACGCCCGGGCCGATGATCTCTGCTAACCCATAGATGTCATAGGCTTCCAAGCCCATCTTGGCCTCGATCTCCTCGCGCATGCGCTCTGTCCACGGCTCCGCACCAAAGATGCCGGCCCGCACTTTGGTGTCTTTTTGCAGATCCACTCCCATCGCCGCCGCCTCCTCAGCGAGCACCAGGGCGTAGGACGGAGTGCAAGCAAGGATGGTGGAGCCCATGTCCTGCATGATCTCGATCTGTCGTTTGGTCAGGCCGCCGGAGACAGGGATCACCGTGGCACCGACCTCATGGGCGCCTATGTGGAATCCCAAGCCCCCCGTAAAGAGGCCGTAGCCATAGGCGTTGTGGACCACGTCAGCGGACGTCGTCCCCGCTGCTACATAGACCCGCGCCATCGTCTCTGCCCAAACCTGCATATCGTTGGAGGTATAGCCGGTCACCGTCATCTTGCCTGTAGTGCCGCTCGTAGCATGGATCTGCCGCATTTCATCCAGCGGGACGGCGAACATGCCAGAAGGGTAGTGGTCACGCAGGTCCTGTTTGTTGGTGAAGGGCAGCTTGGCAATGTCCTCGAGCGACTGGATGTCGTCGGCCGAGATGCCCGCCTCGCCATAGAGCTTTTGGTAGAACGGTACCCTCTCGGTCACCCAGGCCACGACCTTTTTGAGCCGCTCCAGTTGCAGCTCCCGTAGCTGGGGGCGCGGCATGGTTTCTGCCTCTTTGTTCCAGATCAATGCCTTCTTTTCTATCATTTTCTCCTCCTTGTCAGTATAACACGGTGATTTCTGCGCCAACCTTCTACTCTGTGAGAAAACCGGCGCGCCTCCCAGCTTCAAAGGCCCGTCGATTGACCTCGACGTACCGCGCTGGCACTCGCTCCTCAACCACCTTGAGCCAGATGTCTGACGGGACGTCATGAATCAACGTGGAGAGAGCACCCAGCAATACAACGTTGTGAGCCCGGGCGTTGCCTGACTCCCTGGCCAACGTAAGGGAGGGTACAAGGTAGTAGTTATCCGTCATCTGGCCCAGCATCCCACGCACTTTTTCATCATCGGGGTACGTATCCTTGCCGGCACTCACAGTAAGGGGCGGGATCTTGAGCTCGCCGACCACGATCGTTCCACCCGGGCGCAGCATTGGCAGATAGCGTAGCACTTCTAGCTTTTCCAAGGCCAGCAAATAGTCCACCTCGCCGCGACCGATAACGGGTGAGTCGAGCTTTTCTCCCCAGCGCACGTGGCTGTGGACGCTTCCGCCGCGTTGGGACATGCCGTGAACCTCGGCCTTTTTCACATCGTAGCCGGCCCGCACTCCAACAGATGCCACCACATTGCTGGCCAGGAGAGCCCCTTGACCGCCGACCCCAGTAATCAGAAAACTGATCACCCTCCTTCTGTTCATACTGGTTTCCCTCACTTTGACCCGGGCGCATGTACGGCTTCCTGTTCTTCCCCTAGCTCCTCGTGGAACAGGATCGCCCGATGCTCGCAAATCTGGGCACAGATCTCACAGCCAGTGCACAGGAGTGGATCGATCCAAGGCCGCAGAGGCCGGTGATCGTGTGCCGGATTGAGGTGGTATGCCTCGACGAGGGCCGGACAGCCGACATCGAAACACAGGCCGCAGCCAATACACAGATCATGGTCCAATTCGATGGCCAGCCATTCTCTCCGAACTTCGGGCAGCAAGGCACACGCGCGCTGGGAGATGACGACCCCTGGCGCTTCAGCCTCAAGGCAGATCCGCAGTGCAGCTTCTACCTGTTCAAGATCGTAGGGATCGACGGTATATACATGCTCGATGCCCATTGCCCTGACCATGTCTTTGAACTTCACAGTGTAGGTCGGCTGTCCCCGAAGCGTCCGGCCCGTGCCAGGGTGGTCCTGATGACCGGTCATGGCGGTGGTGCGATTGTCCACGATAATCGTGACGGTGTTGCTGTTGTTGTAGGCCACGTTCAAGAGCGCCGGCATGCCGGTGTGGAAAAAGGTCGAGTCGCCGATAATCGCCACATTCTTTTGCCGGATGCCGGCCTTGCTCACACCATGGGCCACGCCAATGCTGGCCCCCATGCAGCCACAGGAGTGGAGCGCCGACAGTGGCGGCAGGAAACCCAAGGTATAGCAGCCAATGTCACCGTTGACCACCAGCCCAAGTTTGTTGGTGACGGTAAAGATCCCCCGGTGAGGGCATCCCGGGCAGAGAAGCGGCGGCCGCATGGGCAGAGGGGGAGCGTCCACCAACGCCTTGACCTCGACGGCGGCTGAGGGCGGCAGCAGCCCCGCGCTGACAGCGCTGTCGCGCACAATGGTGGGATCAAGTTCGCCGCAGATGGGAAAGATGCTTTTGCCCTCCACAGGAATGCCCATCAGACGTATCTCTTCCTCAATGAACGGATCCAGTTCCTCGACGACGATCAGCCGCTCCACCCGCGCGGCGAAATCGCGGATCATCCGCTCCGGCAGAGGGTAGGTCATGCCCAGCTTGAGGAAAGAGGCATGGGGAAAGACCTCTTTGGCATACTGGTAGGCCACCCCATTGGCGACGATGCCCAGAGATGACTCGCCCATCTCCACTCGATTGTAGGGAAAGGTCTCGGCGAACTCGCGGATCTTTTTGACCCGCTCCTCAATGATGGGGTGCCGTCGCCGGGCATTGCCCGGCACCATCACATACTTGACGCGGTCAATGCGGTACTCGGGAGGCTCGGCCGGATCCTCGGCCGTGCGCTCTTTGAGCGTGACAAGGGTGTCGGAATGGGAAATGCGGGTCGTTAGCCGGAACATCACCGGGCTGTCGAACTCTTCACTGAGGTCGAGGGCCACGCCAACCAGATCCTTGGCTTCCTGGCTGTCGGTAGGCTCCAGGCATGGCACACGGGCGAACTTGGCGTAATGGCGGTTGTCCTGCTCGTTCTGCGAGCTGTGCATCTGCGGATCGTCGGCTGAAACGATGACCAGCCCTGCCTCCATGCCAGTCATCGAAGCGTAAAAGAAGGCGTCGGCAGCCACGTTGAGACCGACATGCTTCATCACGGCCAATGCCCGGCTGCCGGCATAGGCAGCGCCGATGGCCACATCCAGGGCAACCTTCTCGTTGGGCGCCCACTCGGAATAGACCTTGTCGTAGTGGGCCAGGTTTTCCAGGATTTCTGTACTCGGTGTTCCGGGATAGGCCGCTGCCACCCGCACGCCAGCCTCGTAAGCCCCCCGTGCCACCGCCTCGTTCCCTGAGAGCAATTCTCTCATCATTCTGTGCTCCGATCTAGGCTCAAGATGCGCAACAAATGTTAACTATTTCTTCCCCCGCCGTCTCCAACGCCGCGACCAAGACTTCCCGCGTCACACCCTCCACACGGAAGATCAGACGGGCGTGGTCCGGATCATCGCCTCGGAATGTGGCCACGGAGCATATGTTCGCGTCCAACCCGGCGATCACTCCCGCCAGCCGAGCCAGCTCCCCACGCGCATCGGGCAGGCGCACCGTCACACGCAGCGTGGCATCTGCGCCGCCCAGGATCTCGACGAACGACTTGAAGATGTCGGTCTCGGTGATCACCCCCACAAGCTTGCCAGCGCTGGTCACTGGCAAGCAGCCAAACTTGTTCTCGACCATCACCCGGGCAGCATCCTCGAGCGGTGCATCCTCTGACACCGTGACAACGGGGCTGGTCATAACTTCTTTGATGCGCAAGTTGGCCAGCAAGTAGTTGACCTCAGAGACACTGAGCGCAGTGGCCGGCGAAGGTGAAGCGTTGAGCAAGTCGGTACGGGTGATGATCCCAACGGGCCTGCCCTTCCTGTCCACGACGGGCAGGTGTCGAAATCCTCGTTCATCTACAATGCGCATGGCCTCGACAAGAAAGGTGTCAGGTGTAACAGTTACCGGATTCGGGGTCATACGGTTTTTCACCAGCATAAGAACCTCCTTACCAGCCTTCGCGACTCGACCCGCGTGCCTGTCAGGCCTCGGACCCTTGGTCGCCTTGTTTTCCCCTCCGTCCCAGGTAGGCCGTCTGCACTCGCGCGTCCGCTACCAGCTCGGCTGCCTCTCCCGCCAGAACAACCTGTCCAGACTCCATCACATAGGCCCGATCGGCAAGCTCCAGCGCGGCCCGGGCGTTCTGCTCCACCAGCAAGAGCGTCATGCCACGCTCGCGCAATTCACCCGAGACCCGAAAGATCTCCTTGATGAGTAGCGGGGCCAAACCCAGGGAGGGTTCATCCATCAGCAGCAGTCTTGGTCTTGCCATCCACCCACGGCCCAAGACGAGCATCTGTTGCTCCCCGCCCGAGAGGGTTCCCGCCATCTGGCTCACCCGGTCTTTTAGTCGGGGAAAGATCTCAAAGACAAACTCCAAGTCCTTCTCAATCTCTGCCCTGGAGTGCCGCCTGTAGCGATGATATGCACCCAGGATCAGATTGTCCAGGACGCTCATCGTGCCAAAGACCTGGCGACGCTCGGGCACATGGCTGATACCCAAACGCACGACCTTTTCCGGGCTCAGGTTTGCGATGGATTGCCCGCAAAAGTCAATATCACCATCACTCGGGTTGACTATGCCCGATATGGCGTTCATCAAGGTGGTCTTTCCCGCGCCGTTCGGTCCAATGACGGCCACGATCTCACCCTCGGCCACGTCGAGAGAGACTTGGCGCAAAGCCTGCACTTGTCCGTAGTAGACGTTAACCTTCTCTAGTCTCAGCATAAGTTAGCACCCTTGGGGCCGGCTACACTGTCTCTTCGCCCAGGTAGGCCGCAATGACCCGTTTATTGGCTTGGATCTCAGCCGGGGTTCCCTCTGCGATCTTTTGACCATAGTCCAGCACGATGATGCGATCAACGATATCCATCACGAACTGCATATCATGCTCAACCAAGAGCACTGTCACTCCATCATCCCGGATGCTGCGGATCAAACGGTCCAGCTCCAGCTTTTCCATGTGGTTCAGGCCAGACGCCGGTTCGTCGAGGGCCAGGAGCCGGGGCTCCGTGGCCAGGGAACGGGCGATCTCGAGCAGGCGCTGTTGTCCGAAAGGAAGACTCAGGGCATCCTCCTCAGCCTTTGCCTCCAATCCGACGCGGGCCAGGCGCGCCATCGCCTGTTCGCGGATCGCGCGCTCCTCACTTCGCGCGTGGGGCAGGCGTAGAGCCGCGCTAAGCAAGCCGCAGCGGCTCTTCACATGACGACCCACCATCACATTCTCCAGGACAGTCATGTTGCCGAACAGCCGTATACTCTGGAAAGTTCGGGTGAGGCCTAGCCTGGTGATGGCGTGTGGCTCCAGATCGTTTACGAGGCGACCGGCGAAGCGGATGCTTCCTCCAGTGGGCTTTAGCACCCCCGAGAGCAAGTTAAAGATGGTTGTCTTACCGGCACCGTTAGGGCCGATAATGGCCAGTAGCTCACCAGGCTCGACGCCAAAACTGACGTCGAACACAGCCAGGAGGCCACCGAATTCCTTTCTAAGATTCTTCACTTCCAGAAGTGATGATTCCACCTTGGCTCCCTTGATCAGGATGTGATCTCTTCCGGGGCTTGGCGCTGTCGAGCCGATCTATGACGCAATCTTCGAACGGCGTTTACAATCCCGACAGTTAGGCCCTCGGGCATAAAGATCATGATAAGGACGATCAGGACACCGAAAGCGATGACCTCGTGCTCCCCGCCAGCCCCGCGCATGACATCGCGCATCCGCGTGCGAATAAGCTCTTTGAGGACAAACACTACTGCGACACCAAAGGGAGCACCCCAGATGCTGGCGATGCCACCCACGACCGACATCACGACCAACTCCAGTGAACCGACAAAGCTGAAGGGGCCTGGAGAGACGGCCGCCTGAAAGTGAGCGTAGAGGCTCCCGGCCAAGCTCGCGAACACGGCGCTCAGCACCAGGACCTGTAGTTTGTACTTGTCGGTATCCACGCCCGTCGTGTTGGCGGCCACCTCGCTGCCGTGGATTGAGCGCAGGGCGCGCCCCACCCGCGAGTTCACAACGTTGAGGGAGATGATAATCACCGCCAGGGCGACAGCCCA
>JBFFCR010000065.1:0-12830 GCA_041559855.1 Anaerolineae bacterium
AGGGAGCGAAGGCATCCTGAGCCCGTCGAAGGAGCCTTCGCGAGCGCCCTTCGACCACGCCCCTCGACTTGCTCGGGGGGCGCCTCTGGGTGCTCGCTCCGGCCGGGAAGCTGGCATGGGTTGCCTCCTGAGGTCAAATGCGTTCACTCTACCAGACCCACAGAGGGGCAGTCACGCGTGCCAGTCCACGCGCGCCCATGGCACAGGGCGGACTATTACACGGCAAGGACCCGCGTTGCAGGACCTCGTTTGCGCAGAAACGCGCTCGCCCCCCGCCTGCTAGAGACGGGGGGCGAGTGTTGCATGGAGGCCCAGGGATCGCCCTGAGCGCCCACGAACCACCGGTCAGGCTTGCGCCTCGTAGCGGTCGACCGCATCGGCGATCAGCCAATAGCGGAACGGGCGACCGCTGTAAGCTTCCAGCGCTGCGTAGCAACCATAGACCACCTGCGCGATGGGCAGCACGACCAGCGCAGCGCCCCACAGCAGCGTCACGAGCAGCATCACCACCAGCAGGAGCACGCCAATGATCACAAGGACCAGGACGGCGCTCACGACCCACCCGATCACGATCGCGACCAAACCCACCAGTGCCAGGGTCAGCAGAGCCAGCAGGCCCGCCACCTGGAACATGGTCGCCTGGCGCGCCTGATCTGTGACGTACTCGGACTTGTCACGGTAGGCATACCAGATAATGGCCGGGACGATCGGCCCCAGAAGGGCAGCAATCCCTCCTGTCGCAACACCCAACACCAGGGTCAGCAGGATGCTGGCGTGGGCCAGGGCCGCCCAGTTCGTCTCCTCGCGCGTCAACCCGAGGTGGGTCACCGGCGCCTTGGCCTTGGGCGGGCTCTCTACCTCTGCTTCCAGCACCTTGGTCTCCCTGCGCCGGGCGCGCGGCTTGGCCGCTTCCACGCCGGCTGCCTCCAGCTTCTGAGTCGCCTTGGGCTTTTTGGCTTCCGTCTCTTGCACCTTCTCCTCTTCCGCCATCTCGTTTTCCTCCTTCATTCTTGCTCACTGACCCGCCCCAGTCAGGAGGGCGGGCAGGATACTTGCCGTGTGTCTATACTCGCTCCTCTATACGCGCATTGGCAGCTGGGGTTGCACGGGGAGAAGGGATGTCAGGCGCTGGCGGAGGGAAACGGCTACTGTCTCACTGTCTCAGCGTTTTGCGGGTGCTATTGGTCTGTGGGGATCCACGGAGATAGGTGAAGGGCAGATGTTCTACGGCGAGAGGCTGGACAGCCGAGCGATCAGTTCCCGAATATCGGGATGTTGAGCGGGAAGGAAGCGTTCCAGGATCGCTAGGGCTTCCTCCAGGCACTCACGTGCCTTGCTCACTTCTCCGGTATCAGCGGCCACTATTCCGAGCCCCGACAGCGCCCGCGCAGTCTCAGGATGCTCTCGCCCGTAGGTGTCTTCGCATATGGTCAGCGCACGCTGGCAGGCAGCCAGGGCCCCTTCGCTATCGTCCAGAGCCAGCAAAACCTGACCAAGTGCATGCAGATCGCGCGCGACGTCAGGATGGTTTTGGCCGAGAGCGGCTTCACGGATGGTCAAGGCTTGCTGGCAGGCAGATAGAGCCGCCTCATAGTCTCCCAGATCGAGGTCCAGCAGCCCCAGGTACCTGTGCGCGGTCGCGGTTTCAGGGTAGTCTGGTCCCACCGACCTCTCGAAAGTCGCCAAAGCAAGCCGAAATTCATCTTGAGCTTCCGTAAGACTGCCCCATGCGTGCAATACCCGCCCACGTTGCAGATGGGCGATTGCGACAAAACGGGAATCCTCCCCATATGTTTCGGTCCATATGGCTAGAGCGCGTTGAAGAGCATCCCAAGCCGTCCCATAGTCGGCGAGGGCAATTGAGATAGTCCCAAGAGTGTTGCAATTGGTGGCGACGCCGGGATGGTCGGGACCGAAAGCCATCTCCTCAATGGCCAACGCACGCTGTAGAATGTCTCGCGCTGACTGATAGTCGCCCAACTTTAGCGCGGCGGCGCCAAGATTACCCAGCTGCTGTGCCACTCGGGGATGGTTGGGGTGAAAAGCGACCTCGGTAATGGTCAGGGCGCGCTGAAATGCGACACGCGCTCCCGCGTGATCGCCCAGATACCACAGCGCCAGACCTTTGTTATTGATAAGCGTGCTCATTTCCGGATGATCTGGGGCAAGGACAGCCTCGCCGATGGTCACTGCGCGCTGGAGAACGTTCAACGCGCCACTGTAATCGCCCATATCGGCAAGCAACAATCCCATGTGGCTATGCGTCTCAGCAGCCATAATCTGGTTTGATTCAGGCGCGCCGTCAAAGATCTCCAGGGCGCGCTGAAGAGCAGCCTGAGCAGGCTGATGGTCGCCCTTGGACCACAGAACAGTACCCAGGTTGCCATAGTCGCGGGCGACGTCGGGGTGGTCCGGCCCCAAGGCAGCTTCATCGATTGCCAGAGCCCGCCTGCATGCGACCTCGGCATCTTCGTAGTCGCCGAGGGTTCTCAGCAGCATTGCCAGGTTGTTCAGATCGCGTGCCACGTGCGGGTGGTCTGGGCCGAAAGCGGCCTCATCGATTGCCAAGGCACGGTCAATGGCGCGGCGTGCTCCCTGGTACTCGGCGACGACTTCCAGATGCTTCCCGAGCTCATTCCATAGAGCCCCCGCTTCCTCCAAGCCAGCAGCCTGTGCAGCAGGCGCTGCGGCTTCTATGTGCGGGCGGATCGGCGCAAAGCGTGCAGGTGAGCTGAGCTGGTTGGCCTCACGCGCAAGCGCGAGAGAGGCAGCAGAGAGTGCAGGCAAAGGCGAAAAGTCCCGCTCCGCTTGCACATCGAGGTTGCCCCCTACTCCCTCAGCAAGTAGAACGTTCTTGCGGCTGTATTCGGCGACAAGAGGATGGATGGTAGGTCCAGAGTGGACGTCATCCAACTGCAGGAGACCCAGGCCTGCCAAAAGGGAGAGTGAGGCGTCACACGCATCCTGATCCAGGTCGGCGGCGCGCTCGAGCAGGTGACAAGGGATCGGCTGGTTGGGAGCACAGTAACCCGTCAGCAAAAAGATACGACGTGCATCGTCGTCGCTTACCTCCTGCCAGCTCTGGAGGAACGTGGCAGCCAGATCCAGGTCATGCCCCACCGGGTCGCCCAACTCGACGCGAAAGCCTGTCATGGATGGGTGATCCAGGAGGTCGGCAAGCTGGTCCAGGTAGGCATCGACCGAGAGCCGGGGGTGCCGTGCCAGGTAGCGTCCGGCGAGGCGAAGTGCCAGAGGAAGGTGGCCGAGACGCTCGCTCAGGGTGTCGAGATGGACGCCCAGGACTCGCTCAGACGGGAGGTAGCGGCGCAGGAAGGCGTGGCTCTCGGCGGGAGTGAAAAGCTCAAGAGGAAGCAGGTTGAGGCCCATGTCGCGAGGCCAGTCGGACCTGCGCGCTGTAACCAACACACGAATGTCCGCGCCTGCCAGAGATGGGAACCAGTCACGGGCGAGATCCAGATCCTCAAGATTGTCGAGGATGATGAGACGGTGACCGTCGTGCCAGGCGCGGAGTGTGCGCTCTACCTGCTGCGGTTGTTCATCAGGCCAGCCAGGAAGTAGCATCTTCTCACCGCAGGCAGCGATTTCGGCCGGCAAGAGGTCGGGCTGAGCGCAGTTCAGCCAGTGCACGCCATGAAAGCCACGACCATAACGATAGGCGAACTCGACCGCAAGCTGGGTCTTCCCGATGCCGCCCATGCCCTGGATGGTCTGGGTGACCACGGTTGAGCCAGCCCCGTCATGCAGCAAGGCGCGCGCAAGGGCAAGCAGCGGCCGCTGACGGCCGGTGAACAGGGCGTTCCGGCCGAAGGGAAGGCGTGAGCCGGGCGGCAAGTCACCTGGCTCGGGGAGTTCATCCGGATCGGGAGGTGGAGACGGGATATAGACAGGCCCAGTGGGCCGCGACGCGGTAGCAGAAGGGACCAGGACCCCGGACCGGACCTGCTCGTGGAGGCGCGCTGTCTTCTCATCGGGCTCTACGCCTATCTCTGCCTGCAACACCTCACAGCAGACCTCATAGTGCCTCAGCGCCGCTGCCCGTTCACCGCCGAGCGCCAGCAGCCGCATCACGTGCCGGTGAGCGCTCTCCTGCAAGGGATCGAGATCGACCTGTCTCCTGGCATAGGGCAGCGCACGCTGAAACTCGCCCCGCTCCTCGTACCACGCGACCAGGCGCTCCAACGCCTCCCACGCTCGCCGGCGGAGCGCCTCCTGTTCGGTCAGCGCCCACTCCTCGAACGGCTGGCAATCAGCAGGCGCAAAGCCCTCCAGGAAATCACCCTGGTACCAGCCAACGGCCTCTTCCAACTGCACGATGACCTGAGGATCGGTGCCTGGGGATGCCTGGCTCGCCGCCAACCGGTCGCCGAAGGCCAATACATCGACCCAGCTATCGCTGTCGCGATTGAATTGGATCTCCTGCCAGGTAACATCGAGGTACTTTGGGTCCGCCTCACGGTCCCCAATCACCCCCCGAAGGTTGTTCAGGGCCGTGCGCAGGCTCCCGCGTGCATCTGTGTCCGGATAGTCAGGCCACAGCAGTCCCGCCAACCGTTCGCGTCGATGTGGACGATCCGCCTCCACGGCCAGGTAGGCCAGCAAGGCACGCGCCTTGTCCGATACAAAGCCAGTGACCAGTTCCCCATCCAACGTGACGCGAAACGATCCCAGCAGACAGATTGATAGACGAGCCTGCTCAGGGTTCACGGTCTGCCCCCCTCACTTCACGTTCTCTTCACCCTCTCTTCGCGGAGGCGTGATAGGATAAGCACAATCTTAGATTCAGTGTGGTGATCAATGTCCAGAGAACGATCAAGATACATGTCGTACCTGTTACGGCTGTGGCAGGAAAACGGCAAAAGACGACCGGTCTGGCGGGCCTCCCTGCAGAGCGGACTCGCCGGAGAACACCAGAGTTTCGCCAGCCTCGACGAGCTGTTTGCCTTCCTGCGACGGCAGGCGGGCATAGACCCGGACACAGAGAACAGAGATGGGACAGGAATCCGCCAGAACGGCTGCCGGAACCCGCCATCAGACCCATGATATCACAGGTATCTCTGGGGGGCAAGTTATGAGGAAAAATGCCAATGGTCCTTCACGCGATGAGGCAGGCGCGCAAGGAGTGCCAGATGCAGTCGAGGCCGCAAGGTCCTGCTCTTTTTCCAGACCTTCGAGGAAGCAGAGCTCGCCCATGAAGCCGAGGTTAGTGAGAACAGAGTGGAGGAGGTGCGCTATGTATGGCATACGGTTTCCGAGATCACCGCCCACCAGTGTGTCCTGGCTACCCTGCTGGCCTTCCTGTTTGACTTGGGAGGTGTAGGGGCGTGGATCTCATGAGTCACAGTGGTCGATACGGCTTCTTCTAGACGGACAGAATCAGGAGGTGAGAGATGAAAACGAAAACGGCGTTCTGCTTGATGGCGGTTGTACTGGTCCTGGCGCTCATCGCCGTGCCAGCGCCCCAGGCATCCTCGGCGACCAGCGCGCCACCTGAGTCAGAAAAAGGCGCTCCGGTGGAGCTGAGACTAGAGGGTGTCAAGATGGACTCAACCTCGCTTGAGCTAGAGGGCGCGCCTCGAATGTTGGAAGCGACGGTATCGCTGCAACTTGATGATGGTTCCTACGAAAACGGTGTCGGAGTTGGTGGCACCCGGGAGTTCCTGTTCCTGAATCGCTTCACCCCAGACCCAGCTTTCTTCCCCTTCAACCTACGCGACATTTGGGTCGGCTTCCCGGACGCACCGGGCGTTGCAGTGGGTGACGATGTCTATCTGGTGGTTTACGAGGACGCCGACGGCAACCCGGCCAATGGTGCCACCTTCCGTGCGCAGTATTCTGCCACAATCGCGGGCCTGGACATGTGGAATGTGTACACTCTCCCGACACCAGTGACCATGGACGGTCCCGGGGACGTCCTCATAGGAGTGATTGCGCTCGAGACGCCAGACAGTGACTACTTTCCAGCCGCCCTCGACCAGACAACCACGCGACAACGTTCCTGGGCCGGAATTTGGAACACATCGCCACCGCCATATCCGCCAAACTTGCCCGCTGACTACAGCTTTGGACTCGTCGACAGCTTTGGGTTTCCTGGGAACTGGATGATCCGCGGCTATGGTGAGACCATTGGTTCGTCTTCGGTGTTGAGCTGGCCTGGTGACGCCAACTATGAACAGGACGGCCTCCATCCGGAGAGTGGCGGTGAAGTTGACGACTATGTCTATCGCATCAAGTACGCGGACGGAGAGGGAGACCCGCCCGGCTACGTTCGAGTGCACATCAAGAAGGGCGGTGTGGAGATCAGCGGCAGTCCCTTCGCCATGACCTGTGACGGTGGGGACTATGTAAGGGGTGTGATCTGCGCCTACACGCAGCACGGGCTCCAGGCGGGGAGCGACTACACCTATTACTTTACGGCGCAAGATGCTCAGGGAACTCCCGCCTCGCCAAGCCAAGAGCTGGATGCGCCAGACGTCACTGGCATGTACACCGTTCATCTACCTCTGATCGCGAAGGCCATTTACAGGCCTTTGCCACCAGACCTGGATCCAATCTACAACCCAGAGGGCTACTATAGCTACACCGTTAGTTGGAGTCCGGTGACCGGGGCGACTGGCTACACCTTGCAGGAAGATGAAGACTGCTCGTTCCCTAGCCCACGTGAGGCGTACTCGGGTCCTAACACCTCGTGGCAGGCAGTCTATCAGCCCGTGGGATCCTACTGCTATCGAGTGAGAGCCTCGACTGCCCAGGCGACGAGTGACTGGAGCAACTTCGAATCGACGACGGTGACTCAACCAGTGCCGCTTTCGGCGCCGGTCATGGATGAGATCGACAACCCCGATGGCGCCAGTTCTTACACAGTCAGTTGGAGCAACGTCAGTGGGGCAACGTTGTATGTCCTGGAAGAGGATGACAATGAATCATTCGACAGCCCTGAGGAGATCTACCGCGGCGAAGACACAGAGAAAACGGTCTCCGGGAAAGATGAGGGAACGTACTGGTACCGCGTCAAGGCGATCAACTCGTCCAGCGAGAGCTTGTGGGGCGGACCTGTTTACACAACGGTAAGGGCCCCGGTGAACCCATGGCCAGGGTATTGGTCCGGAAGCAGTGTTTCGTTCAAAGTCTCATCGGACAGCAGTGCTGTTGACTGGTTTGAGGCCGAAGTCTACATCTCGGGTTGTGGCTGGTACGAGCTGACGTGGTATGACATGCCTATCACCGATGGCCAGTTCTTACATGGCACATTCACTACCGAAACAAGCGCGTCGGGGACTTGCACCTACTACTTCCAGGCCTGCACGGGGTGGGTGCTCGGGTGGCTAAGGTGGTCAGCGACCTGGGACCACTTCTGATGATCGCCCGAGGCGGTCCACTCGGTTACATCCTGCACGGGGTGGCTGGCCGTAGGACGTGAACAGCAGTTCAACCCTGATCCCTGGCAAACTGATCCTATAAGGAGGAACAAGAAATGGACACCATGGCGAACATCATCACAGCAGTCGGAGTGGTCATCCTCTCAATTGCCTTTCCGCTTTGGGCTGCACACCGTGCATCCAAGAGAGGGCACAAGAAATGGGCCAAGATCACAATCATCTCAACATTCCTGGGGTTGGGCTTCTACGTAGCCCTGGCGGCCCTGTGGGCGGCACGCACCCCAATCGAGGAATCGGAAGCACAGCAACAGACGGAAGCCGACAGAATTCGCTCCAAAGGTCGCACTTGGGCATTACTTGCAAGCATCGGTGTGACAGCTGTTGTCGGGGCCGTGATAGCGGTCACAGTGGCAATGCCCATGTCCAACAGAGCATTGGAGCAGAGCCTAAGTAACCCCAGAGTGTCGGCGGCGGAAGCATTCGAGGCAATGTCATCTGCTTCCAGCTCAGGCACCACAGTCGCAGCGTTTGTGGGCCTATGCGCGGGAATTGCCACCCTCTACCTGGTTCGCAACCACTTCAATGAACGAGCCTCCAGGGCTGAGAGAGAAGCTTCCAGAGCTGCCTGGAAACGGTCCGCAGGGCCGTCCAGAGACGTGGCAGGTTGAGGTATCCTGATCTCGCGAAACAGGGACCCCGCCGTCTCTGCCAGAGGATCCCGGAGCACTGGCAACTCTGGCGGCGGGGCTCCCTGGCTGCAAGAGGTCTCCGCCAGTGCGCGGCAACCGGATCGGGGCTGTCCTCGTGAGTCCCGGCGTGCCCCGTCTGCCCCGAATCGCAGTCAGATATCCACTCCCTCACTTGTGCTCTTTTCGTCTCTTTGAAAGCATACTACTGGTGAGAGGCCATAGCACTCCTAGAGACACCCGGTTTCCTGAAGAAACCGAGTGTTTGAATGCTGCTATGCTCGAGTGCCCAGGATGCTGCTGACTTCTAACCCAGGGGCGGCTCCGGGCAAAAGCCTTGAAACCTCGCAGGGATCTAGAAATCCAGATCTGAGTACTTGAAGCAGAGAAAGAGATGAACAAGATAAACCGCCGGCACAGACAGCACGCTACAAAAGATGGGAGCTGCGCAAATCTCCCAGATCCCACCATCATACAGTGCCGGATTGTTGAGTTCCGCCAGTGGCACGCCCTGGGCCAGATTCACCGAGTACATTAGGCCGAGAGTAAGACTGAAAAAGAGGGCGAAAAAGATAGGAGCATATAGAAACATCCCAAACCACAGCACGGCTTTCCGTTTCTCGCCTTTCTGTATCAGCCGCTTGCCAATTCTAAAGACATTCACAAAGTAAAAGACCGCCACCAAAGGAACGATCAGTAGAAGCACAAGGATCCACTCAAAGCCGCCACAGCCTCGATCTTCGGTGAAATACCCTATATAATTGCCCCATGAATCGTAAACGGGAACCCTATCAGTCATCGCACTGCCTCCTGACCACTGTTCCAGCAATCACGCTGGCTGTTGCGAGGTGTACTACTGAGCGCCGATGCACACCGGAGTGCAGCTGTATCAGTTCTCCCTGCCGGTGCCTTGCCCGGCGTTTGTCTCCTACTCCGCCTCTTGGGCATACTCATCCAGTACGCTGTCTGATAGGTAGGCGAGATGCTTCAGTCCTGCGATCTCTCTGATTGCATCGTAGGACAGGTAGGTGCAGCTCTCTCTCAAGGGTCCTTTTTCCAGTAGCGAGAATACAGGCCGCTGCAACTCGTCAAAGAGATTGTCCTGGCGCACACTAGGTACTCGGATATGCTTCCACCAAATCATGGAGCAGTTTCGCCAGTTCATCTTCATGTGAGAGGTCTACGAAATCGACGGCGGCACACGGACCATTATAGAAGTCCTGGACGCCCTGAGACAAAGAGGCAACGGGGTAGTAGTTTGCGATAGCCCGTATCTGGTCCTCAGGCAACATCGCAATGAATCGCACTTTCTTCTTTCTTATTTTCAGGAATGCTATATTCTTGGTTGCTCTAATTGAGATATAGTACTTCTGTGGATTGAATATCAAGCCCGCGTCCTTCTGAAGAGCAATTTCCTTTATGCGTTCGTAGGTCCGTCTGGTTTCCGCAGAAACTCCCTCAAGATGGAATTCCTCAGTATAGGTGAATCCTTCGTCGGGTAGCTCATCTACATCCACAGATGGTTCAATGTACTGTATGGTATCGAAGTCGGGATTGATGGTGTAGATGGTGTTCTCGCCTGACACGTACTTTCTGATCTCAAGGAACTTGACGACTTTGCCCCACGTGTCTGTGTAGGTATCCATGATCTCAGGTAGCTCTTTGAACGTGCCATCTGCGATCAGGAGTATGTTTTGGCTTGTCTCTATTATATCACTCAGGAACTTGTATATCTCGCCCCTTCCGAGGAAACGCTTGAATGCTGCTCTGGTATCTCTGTCTCCTTCAACGATATTGAAGAGCTTGCGAACCAAGGACCTTTGGAGCCTTGTATTCTTATAGAAGGCGAAGAACTTGGTTACTTGTGGGAACACATGGCCAAAGAAACTGTGTGTTGCAAGCTCTACCTCAACGATGTAGAACTGCGGATCGGTAGGGTCAGTGAAGTCGAAGAAGAACCCATCAGGGATGGTTCCACCAAGAGACTTGGACTCGATCCTCTTCTTCGGATTTATGAAGACGATCCTGTCACCAAACAGCTCATTGGAGAACGCGACAATATCGTCTTCATAGTCGCTTTCGGTGGAGAATTCTACTTCTGTGAACCGGTTGCCGTTACCGATGATTGTCATTTGGTTTTCCTAGTCTGGCACTCGATGTCTGACCCTGAATGTGGCATTTCAGGAGCATGCCTACACCCACCAGTTCGCAACAACAAGCACTGCATAACAGAAGGCCTTGATCATTGTAATATATGTCACAGAAACATACAAGTCGGGACAGTTCGGGTTATGCGCGAGTTGAGGAAGGTAAAACAGTGTGCTATGCTCGTTGCAGTACACGCCAGTACGTTGGCGTTGGCGGCAGGCAAGGTGCCAGCGACGTAGAACATCCAAATCCAGAGCCAGCATTTGAGATACCACCGGATAGAGGTCAGTACGATTTTTCCTCGCGTTCCCTGAGCCGGCAGACCCAACAGCTATTCTGCTGAAAATGGACAGATTGGACATTTTTCAGTATAATAGAGCCATTCTCCCGGAGTTTCGGGCGGAAAGGGAGGGAACATGCCCAGGCATAGGACGCGCGTCGGGCTTCACGGGCGCAACCACCGGCTCTTTACCCGGCACGACTATGAGCTCGTGCAGCGAGCCAAGGTCGAAACCATCAAGATGCTGTCGATCACCGACGTGAGCGTCTTTGAACGGCTGCGCAGGGAGAATCCCCACCTCGAATTCATCGTCCGCCTGTACGACGACCGCTTTAACAACAACTCGCGGCCCACCCCGGCGCAGTTCGCGGCGAGGATGATCCCCGTCATGCGCAATCTGCGGCCCTACACCCTCAAGTTCGAGATCCACAACGAGCCCAACCACGCCAGCGGGATCGAGGGTTGGGGCTCCAGCGACAGCCACGCCCAATCCTTCAACGCCTGGTACCAGCAGGCGCGCTCCAGGCTGAAACGCGCCTGTCCGTGGGCCCAACTGGGATTCCCCGGCCTGGCCCTGAACAACCCGCACCGCGACCTGACCTGGCTGAGCATCTGCAGGGCGTCGATCGAGTTGTCAGACTGGCTCGGCTGCCATTGCTATTGGCAATACGGCAACATGCTGAACGCGGGCTGGGGCCTGCGCTTCAAGCTCTATCACCAGCGCTACCCCAACAAAAAGATCGAGATCACCGAGTTCGGAAACTCGACCCCCGGTCTCAAGTGGGAGGAAATGGCAAGCCAGTACGCGCGGTACTACCAGGAACTCAACAACTACCCATATCTGGGTTCGGCCTCCGCATTCATCGCATCCTCTCCCGATCCGGCCTGGGCGCAGTTCGTGTGGCTGAAGGAAGGAGGCGAGATGCTTCCCGTGGCAGAACAGGTAGGCAGGATGGAACGCAGGGCGGTCGATGTCCCCGAGTGGCCCGCACCGGCGCCTCAGCCGGCGCCGTCCGCCACCGAGCGGACCTTTTCCGAGACCGGCAAGACCGTGGAGGGCAAGTTCCTGGAGTTCTTTGACAACCACGGGCTGGACATTTGTGGCTACCCCATCACCGACCAGATCGAGGAAGACGGCCTCCCCTCGCAGTACTTTCAGCGCGTGGCCCTGGAGGAGCTCGAGTCGGGCCAGATCCGGCTGAAACCTGTCGGCAAAGAGGCCTGGGACTCGCGGGGCATCATCTCCTCGCAGGATGCGCGCCTGCGAGAGCTTGCCCAACTGCTCTTCGCCGTGGGCCCCGATGCCCCGCCGATCCAGGATATCGTGGACGAGCTGCCCACGCACCCCACCAAGCGCTATCCCACCCGCCCGCTCAGCGCCATCCGCACCATCGTGATCCACCACACCGCCACCAGCTCCACCATCACCCCCGAGCGGATAGCCAGCTATCAGGTCACGAGGAAGGGGATGCCCGGCATCGGCCACCACTTTTACGTCAGCGCCAACGGGGCCATCTACCAGACCAACCGCCTCGAGACCGAATCGGACCACGCCTTTGACCGCAACCGCAGCAGCATCGGCGTCTGCTTTACCGGGAACTTTCAGAAGACGGTGCCCAGGACGGTGCAGCTCGAGGCAGGGGCCAAGCTGTGCGCCTGGTTGCTCGGGTCGCTGGGCCTATCCACCACGTCCATCGTGGGCGTCAGCGAGTTTGCAGATACCGAATCCCCGGGCGCGCAATGGCTACAGGGCGAGCGATGGAAGCACACCCTGTTGACAAGGGTCAGGGCGGCCCTGAAGGCCAGCGGCGCGGAATACACGGCGCTCATCGCCTCGCTGCAAGGGCAGGTCAGGACCCTACAGCGGGCAGCGGCAGCGCCGGGGCGCGGGTTTGATCCGCTGGCTTCTGACGGGTCCGGCGGCACGCAGAGCCAGGTGCGGGTGAGCAGGCCGGCCATCCACGACGTGATCGACAGCCTGCCCAAGCACAGCGAAAACCGATACGACACCCGGCCGCTGGAGGATATCCGCTATCTGGTCGTCCACCACAGCGCGGCGCCCGCCACCGCGGGTCCACAGGTCATTGCAGCCTACCATATACGAAAGCACGAGTGGCCCGGCATCGGCTATCATTTCGTCGTCGCCAAGGACGGCACGCTCTATCAGACGAATGCACTGGAGACCGAGTCCTACCATGCCGCCAGGGCCAACCACTATGGGGTCGGAATCTGCTTCCTGGGCAACTTTACGGTTGCCCCGCCGCCAGCTGTGCAGATCCAGGCCGGGGCGCATCTCATCGCCTGGCTGCTCGGGGAACT
>JBFFCR010000066.1:0-12699 GCA_041559855.1 Anaerolineae bacterium
CCCCATGGCCCGACACCGATGCCCGAATCGTGGACGTCGACACAGGAGAGGAAGAACAGCCCACCGGCGACATCGGGGAGCTGATCATCCAGGGTCCGCAAGTAATGAAAGGCTACTGGAAGCAACCCACGGAGACGGCCAACGTCCTCCGCGAGCACCCTCAGCTCGGACCCGGGCTATGGCTTCACACTGGGGATATTGCGCGCATGGACGAAGAAGGCTACTTTCAGATCGTGGACCGGAAGAAGGACATGATCATCTGCGGTGGCTACAACGTCTACCCGCGTGACGTGGAAGAGGTGCTGTTCAAGCACCCGGCGGTCAAAGAGGCTGCCGTGCTCGGCGTCCCCGACGAATACCGGGGAGAGACAGTGGTAGCGTTCATCACGCTCGCGGAGGACACTAGTGCCACCGAGGAGGAGCTCATTGCCTTCTGCCGCGAGCATCTGGCCAGCTACAAGGTGCCATCCAGCATCAAATTCCGTTCTGACCTTCCCAAGTCGATGGTCGGCAAGGTGCTTCGCCGTGAGCTGGCTCACGAGCTCTCCGAGTCGGGCTGAACCCGTGCTACCGGGACCAAGCTTACCGACAGACCCGACTCCACACGGTATTATCTTGCCCAGTGATCAGCTATCAGCCATCGCAGTCGCGTCGAACATTGCAGCGTCATTGTAGTGCAGACCTGCTGATAGCTGATCGCTTGTTGTAGGGTGACCGGCGACTGGACAGGAGTGCAAGGCAATCGAACCCAACGTTCATTCCCTGCAGCCCAACATTCGCACCGCATGGCCCCTCGATGCCATAGCGACTGCCGCCATTTCCCAGGAGGAGAACCATGACACGAACCGAGGTCCTTTTGGCGCGACTGTCGGCCGGAGAGGTACTGCTCTCGGACGGCGCCACCGGCACGCTCCTGCAAAGCATGGGGATGCCATCAGGCCAGTCACCGGAAACATGGGCTATAGAGCAGCCCGATCGCATCCGCGAGTTGCACAGGAGCTATATTGAGGCGGGCTCCGACCTCATCCTTACCTGCACCTTTGGCGGGACGCGCTTCCGCTTGAGTAGCCATAAGCTGGACAGCCGGGTGATCGAGGTGAACCGCCGCGCCGCAGAGTTAGCCCGAGCCGAGGCTGGAAGCGACGTCTTTGTTGCTGGAGACATGGGACCAACAGGCCAGCTGCTGAGGCCGCTGGGCGCATTGTCCGCTGCAGAGGCGGCCGATGCCTTCGCGGAGCAGGCAACTGGCCTGGTGGAGGGTGGCGCAGACTTGCTCCTCGTCGAGACCATGAGCGATCTGGGGGAGGCGCAGGCTGCCATTGAAGGTGCCAGGCGCGTGACCGATCTGCCCATCATATGCACCTTCAGTTTTGACACCCATGGGCGTACGATGATGGGCATCAGGCCGGGCACTGTGGCGGAACGGATCGGCCCGCTGGTGCAGGGCATAGGCGCCAACTGTGGCAGAGACCCTGCCGAGTTCCCTCTCTTTTTGCAGGCCATGCGCGCGGCCGCACCCAATGCCCTGCTCTGGGCCAAGCCCAATGCTGGACTACCGCGCGTGCAAGACGGACAGGCCGTATACGACGCTACTCCCGACTACATGGCACAGATTGCGCTCGAGCTGCGCCAAGCCGGCGCGCAGCTCATCGGCGGCTGTTGCGGTACGCGACCGGACCATCTTCGGGCCATGGCACATGCGCTCAAAGAGCGGCCTCATTGAAGGAGGAAACGTGATCGTCGAAACCCTGTTGCTTCGTCTGGGAGGCGAGTCTGGCAAAGACAATGCCATCTCGGCCGGTGATGTGCTGACCCTCTCTGCAGCGCGGAGCGGCTACCACGTCCACACCTTTCGGACCTACCCCGCAGAGATCAAGGGCGGGCCGGTCATGTTCCAGCTTCGCGCAGGCGTACGACCAGTCCCTTCACTTGGCGATCAACTTGATCTGCTGCTGGCGTTCAATCAGGAAGCGTGGGACCTCCATCACGCGGACCTCCGCCAGGACGGCATCCTCGTCTACGACCCAGGCGAGCACGAGGTACCGCAAACGTTCCGGGGTACGGCATACGGCATCCCATTCGAGGAGATAGCCCGCGACCTCAACCTGCGAAAGGGCAAGAACCTCATCGCTTTGGGGGCGTTGGCTGCACTGGTCGGCTTTGACTTTCCCGAATTGCAGGCAACGGTCAAAGACCTCTATGGCCGCAAGCGGCCCGAGTTCATCGAAAGCAATCGCATGGCGCTGCTGGCGGGCTATCAATGGGTCAAGGAGAACATCCAGGGGGACATACCCTTCCAGATTGCGAAACCCCAGCAGGCCAAGGAGCAGCAACTGGTCATGTCCGGGAACCGTGCCATTGTGGCTGGCGCCCTTGCAGCCGGGTGCCGCTGTTTCGCCGGCTATCCCATTACCCCAGCTTCCGACATCTTGGAGGAGATGGCAGCGCGGATGCCCGAGATCGGGGGCGCCTGCTACCAGACTGAGGACGAGATTGCGGCCATCGGTAGCGTCATAGGCGCATCGATCGCAGGGGTCAAGGCCATGACCGCCACCAGCGGCCCTGGCTTCTCCCTGATGCAAGAGATGCTGGGCCTTGCCACTATGGCCGAGGTGCCCCTGGTCGTGATCGATTCGATGCGCGCTGGACCGTCCACCGGCATGCCGACCAAGATGGAGCAGGCCGATCTCAATATCGCCCTCTACGGTGGTCACGGCGAGGCCCCGCGCATCGTGCTCGCCCCGCGCTCGGTAGAGGACTGCTTCTACCAGGCTATGCAGGCCTTCTACCTATCGGAGAGCTTTCAGATGCCAGTTGTCCTGTTGTCGGACCAATCCTTATCCCACCGTACTGAGACTCTACCCATGCCGGACACCGAGCTCGTCCCCATCACCCACAGGCTGCGACCAGAGCCCGAGGACGTCCAGGACTATCGACGGTACCGATTGACCGAGAGCGGCATCTCTCCCATGGGCATCCCAGGCTTTGACCCGACGCCGTTCACCGCCACCGGTCTCGAGCATGACGAATACGGCGCGCCCAACTACACACCACAGATGCACACCGCACAACTGGACAAGCGCGGCCTCAAGTTCGAGGTGGCGGCCGATGCGCTATGCGGTCTCGAGGCGCCCCTGGGCTGCATCAGCTACGGCGTGCCCGAGAGCGAGGCTCAGGTAGGCGTGCTCGCCTGGGGCTCTACTGCAGGTGTCGTCCGCGAGGCGATCGAGGAACTGGCCAGTGAGGGTCACCCGGTGACCGCGTTGCTGCCAGCCGTTATCAATCCCCTGCCCGCCGAACGCATTCTACGCTTCGCCCGCAACCTCAAGGCAATTGTCGTCCCCGAGGTGAATCGCACCGGCCAGTTCGCCGCATGGGTCAAGGCCCACACAGAGCTCCACCTGATCTCGTTGAACAAGTACGGGGGATTGCCATTCACTCCAGCAGAGATCCGGGACAAGGTACTGGAGCACCTGCATCCGGAGCCTGTTCAACCACACGCCACAGAAAACCTTGGCAAGGAGATGGCCAATGGCTAGAACACCCAAGGGCAAGAGCAAAACCGCGCTCAAGCCACAGGACTATAAATCCCACGTGAAGCCAACCTGGTGTCCTGGCTGTGGCGATTATGGCGTGCTGGCCTCCCTGTTTCAGGCCATGTCAGCTCTCGAGCTGGATCCCGCCAACACGCTTGTTGTCTCCGGCATTGGCTGCTCCAGCCGCATGCCGTTCTTCATCAAGACGTATGGCTTCCAGACGGCGCACGGCCGCGTTCTGCCAGTAGCAATCGGAGCGAAAATCGCAAACCCTGACCTGACAGTTATCGCAGTTGGAGGCGATGGCGACGGATTCAGCATCGGCGCCGGGCATCTGGCGCACGCCGTGCGTCGAAACCCCGATATCACTTACGTAGTGATGGATAACGAGGTGTACGGATTGACAAAAGGCCAAACCTCCCCCACATCACCCATTGGATTCAAGACCAAGAGCACACCCCATGGCTCGTCGGATACTCCCATCAACCCGATGGCCTGGGTGCTGGCCTCCGGTGGCAGCTTTGCTGCCCGGGGATTCTCAGGAAAGCCCAAGAACCTTGCCGCCCTGATCGTGGAAGGCGTCCGGCACCCGGGCTTCTCTTTCATCCAGACCATGAGCCCCTGTCCCACCTTCTACAACACCTTTGACTTGTGGCGACCAAAGCTTGAGGAATTGCCCAAAGACCACGATCCAGAGGACTTGATGCAGGCCATGGCCCAGGCCTTCCGCAGTGACGCTATGCCAGTTGGGGTATTCTACCAGCAGGTACGGCCCACCCTGGACAGCCACATCCGTGTCACAAGCCACCCACTGAAGGCAGCCGCGCGCGAGTTTGACCCGCGCGCACTACTCGAAAGCTATCGCTAGCCAGTCCCATGTGCTGGCGGCGGGGATCCTCCTTGCCGCCAGCGTGTCACCCTTCCCCGCCCATCCGGCAGGACCGCTCAATCCCGGCTTTGCACCTGACCTCCTCCGGTGGTATAATCCTCTCCAGACTCACAGGGAGAGAGACCATGAAACGAATTCTCATTGCTTTGCTTGCGGTCGCGGTGCTGCTGGCAGGCTGCGGCACTCGGACGACGCCAACGAGCCCGCCAGCGACGGCGGAGAGCACCGAGCCCCCAGCACCTCCGGCAACCTCAGAGCCCGTGCCAACTACACCCGAGGCCGCGGAGCCAGCCGGGCTTCTCATCAGCGAGGTGCTGCCCGGCGTTCATGGCGTGGACAACAACCTAGAATTCATCGAGCTGTACAACGACAGTCCCGACACTCTGGACCTTGCTGGCTGGACGTTGTGGTACCGATTGGCCGACAACAGGGACGAGGAACTACTCTACACGTGGCAGGAGCGCGCCGACATCCCTGCCTACGGGCACTATCTTCTGGTCAAAGCTGAGGCTGATGTGGGCAACATCGGCGACGCACAGTACACATCATCCCTCTTTGAGATCAAGGGCGGCCTAGCATTGCGCGATCCCAATGGCGCGACCGTGGACACCCTTGTGTGGGGAGAGGGACCAGTCGACTTTCTTGCCGGGCTTGCTGCTCCTGTGCCTGAGGATGGCGCAAGCCTGGAGCGACTCCCGGGTGGGGACCTCGGAAACGCGCGGTCGAGCGGCGACAACGCTGCCGACTTTATCATCAATCCAGATCCTTCACCTCAGAACAGCGGCGACCTGCCAACACCCTTGCCGGCTGAGCGATTGGCGATTCGCGTGCAGGCACCGAGCACGGTGGAGCCAGGCAGCAGCGTGGAGTACCTCATCGAGATCGAGAACCTGACCACTGCGGCTCTGAGCGATATTCACCTTTCGATGCCGATCCCGGCCAAGTTTGAGATCACTTCTGCGCCGGACGGAGCAATCGTCACCGGGGAACGCATCGAATGGACCTTGACGGAACTGGCTGCTGGTGCAACCGAGACAGTAGCCCTGCAAATGCAGAGCCCGTGGACCTACCTCACCGACCTGGTGCGAGGTTATTACGTGGAGGCACAGGACGGTGCGTATCGCGCCTACGGGTACCCCTTGCCGCTGTCCGTCGAGGGGGGGGCGATCCCCATTGGCACCGCCCGCTCTCTGATTGGTGAGACGGTGACCGTAGAGGGCATTGCCACCATGTTCACCGACGGCTTCTATGCGGGAACCACAGGCACCAAGTTCTACATGGAGGATGAGACTGGCGGGATCCAGGTATACTGCCCAGGCGGAAAGGGCCTCGTCAGCGTCCACGTAGGCGATCGCGTGCGCGTAACCGGCGGGATCGAGGTCTACCGCGACTCGATGGAGCTCGTCCCCGCCACCTACCCTGACGATGTCACCGTGCTGGAGAGCAACGGGGATGCACCGCAGCCTCGCATTGTCACCTTGGCCGAGGCCGTCACCGACGAGAGCCTCCTGGGTCGTCTAATCGCCGTTGAGGGACTGGTCACCCGCCTCGAGGAATTCGCATACAGCTACGAAGTAGACCTCGTGGATGACCTGGGCAACATCCTCCTCGTCTACGTGGACAAAGATGCGGGGGTCACCGCGGACGGCCTGGATCTTGGCAACCGGTACAGCGTCACCGGGATCAGCGAGTTTTACAACGGCATGTGGGAGGTCGAACCCCGCTACAACTCCGACTTTGGCCAGATCTATCCGCCGGAGCTCATGCTAGAGATGGACGTCCGTAACAGCATCCTGCCCGGCGAGGACCTCACCTATACCCTGTCTGCATACAATCACACAGACGCCCCGCTCAGCAACGTGCGCATAGAGGCCACCCCACCAGCGGATGGGGTTGAGGTGACTGAGGTGCTCAATGACGGCCAACTGGAGGACTCTGGCATCGTCTGGATCGTTCCCGAACTGGCCGGCGGCGGAGGGTCGGCTTCGGTGAGCTACCGTGTCGCCGTCGATGAGGCAGCCACCGGCATGCTGGTGGCAGAGGCAGCCACAGCAACGGCTGATGAATGGCCGGACCCCGTCGAGACAGATCGACTCCTCACCTTTGTTGGCGGCGGCGTGCCGATCTGGGCCATCCAGGGCCCGGGCTCCAGCTCGCCGTACGTGCGAGACCAGGCCACGACGGAAGGGATCGTGATTGGTGTCTTTCCCGACCTGGGTGGATTCTGGATCCAGGAGGCAGAGACGGACGACGACCCAGCAACCTCAGCAGGACTCTTTGTGCTCTCTGGAGAGCTGGACACCCAACTGCAGTTGGGCGACAAGGTGCGGGTCAGTGGCACGGTCCGGGAGCAATCCAGCCAGACGCTCTTGCAGATCCAGGACTTGGCCGATATCGAGCTGCTCAACAGCGGTAACCTGCTGCCCGTGGCATCCGAGCTGGATCCGCCGCTGGAAAAGGCGGAAGCCGACATTTACTACGAGGCGCTGGAAGGCATGCTGGTCCAGATCAGCGAGCCAGCCATAGCGGTGGGGCCGACCAACAGCTATGGTGAGACTGCTCTGGTGCGCGCCGAGTGGGAGATCGAGCGCATCATGAAAGGCGATCCCACCGGGTTGCTCATCTTTATCGACGATGGCGGTTCAGAGACCCACTACGACATGAGCGGCCTGGCCTTTCCGCTCAAGAGCGGAGACACACTGCTGAGCGCGGAGGGCCCCCTCGCCTTCACCTATGGGGCCTACAAGATCGAGCCGATCTCACTGCCGGTCACAAGTCCGGTCGAGCGCCCCTTGCCCACGCTCGAGCCAGTAGGAGCGGGAGAGTTCAGCGTCGCCACCTTTAACGTCGAGAATCTCTTTGACTCCAGCACTCCCCATCCGTCCGACCCACCCATTCCCTCGCGGAGCCAATACGAGCTGGACCTGAAAAAGACCGCCAGCGCCATCGAAGCAATGGGCGCGCCCACCATCGTTGGGTTGCAGGAAGTGGAGAATATCGGCATCCTGGAGAAGCTTGTGGAACAGAACGCCATCGTCGGCTATGGCTACCAGCCCTTCCTAATCGAGGGGGGCGACAGCCGTGGAATCGACGTGGGATATCTTGTACGGACCGGTCAGGCGACCGTCGAGGGAGTCACTGCCTTCCCTGGCCCGAATGAACTGACCAGTCGCCATCCACTGGTCATCACGACTACTGTCCACCTGGACAGCGGCGACCAGACAGTCTATGTTATTAACAATCACTTCCTGTCCATGTCTGGCGGCGAGCTGCCCACCGAACCTGTGCGGAAGGCTCAGGCAGCCTGGAATGTTACCCTTGTCGAGAGGATTCTCGCTCAGGATCCCCAGGCGCACGTCGTCGTCATGGGCGACCTCAACTCCTTTTACGAGTCCCCGCCGCTGGATGTCCTCCGCGAGTCCGGGCTGCATCACGTCTATGAATTCGTGGAGCCGGAACGCCCCTACACCTACATCTATCAAGGGGAATCGGAAACGCTAGATCACATCCTGGTGACACCATCACTGTACGAGGCATTGGCGCGGGTCTCTGTCCTTCACATCGGGTCCGACTACCCGCCGCCTATCCCCGACGACCCATCGGCCCGTGCCGTGTCGGATCACGATGCACTGGTGGTCGTCTTCGCTTTCGAATAGTCCGGCGTCAGGCCGGGCTGGATAGGAGTGCCGTGGTTGCTGCGCACCGTTACCGGCCAGCAGCCACGGCCGTTTTGCCCCTCCAGGGCTTGCGCGCCAACACAGCGAGCACTGCGCCCTCAGCCCGGATCGACAGGTCCAGGACTTCCAGGTCCTGAAACTCGGATCGCAGCTCCTCAACGGTAAAGATGTGATGAGCAAGTCCGGCCTCAGGGCCGGTCAGCGGCACAAAGGTACCTGGCTCGATCTCCTCAAACTCCACGCCGGGGTCCTTCCGTCCCGACACCGTTACAAAAGCCAGGCCGCCCGGCGCGAGTACCCGCCGGATCTCGCCGATAGCCGTCCGCACGGCTGCGATTCGAGCGTGGTGAATGACCTGTGTCGAAAGCACACCCTCAAAGCTGCCGTCACGGAATGGAAGCGGTCGTCGCGCGTCCGACAGCACGAGATCGGCATGCCGTCCCTCGTCGCGCAACCAGGCCCGGGACAGGTACAGGGCGGACGGCGAGATGTCAGCGCCGACTACGCAGAAGCCAACTCTGGCAAGGTGCACCACGTGCCTCCCGCTCCCGCATCCCAGATCCAGGATAGTCCCGCAGCCGTGCGCCCTGAAGGTCTCCACAACTTCCGCGAAGCGCGGAAAGGGCTCGGGATATACCCGTCCTTCGCGCTTGTATATCTCCTCCCAGGGATGCACGCTCTGGTTCATGACTCCCTCGGCTAGTCGACCACCGCCCCCTCGACGATGGCAAACCGTTGCTGATGGCAATTGATCTCGGCTTGCACGCCATAGGGCAGGACGAGCATCGGATCGGTGTGACCGAAATCCATCCGGGTCACTATCGGCAGTTCCGTGAGGCCTTCCTCCTGAGCGACGACCTGCAAGATGGCCTCATCATACTCGCCGAATTGCTCGGGAGGCACCTGCCCGCCTGGCCGGCCAAACAAGATGCCAGCAAGTCCCTTCAGAACCCCCATCGCGGCGAGGGTGCGCAGGAAGCGAAGCACCACAGTCGGCGAGGGAGCACCCTCAGAGGTTTCCAGGAACAGCATGGCGTCATGCCACAGTTCAGCCCCCGGCCACACGGGCGTACCTCGCAGCCAATCCAGCACCTCAAGACATCCGCCTATCAGATGCCCGTGCCATGTGCCCTCCCCTTGCAGGTAGTTCCACCCTTCCGAGGGGGTAAGCTTGCGCCTGCGCGACTGGTTCTCAGGCTCTGCCCAATCGAGAAACTCGACGGTCCAACCCGCAGTGTTTGGTTCGATGACACCGATCGGCTCCGACGAGAACACGGTCCTGCGTACTGAATCCACCATGTACGGAAACAGCCCACCATTCTCTGCAAATCCGGACATGATGGCCGGGCCATAGAAAGTAACCAAGCCCGCAGCAAGGCACGCCAAGTGCGTGACTGTCGTGTCCGAGTAGCCCATGACAATCTTTGGATTCCTCCGTATCACATCCAGATCCAGATAGGGCAGCAACCTGATCGAATCGTCGCCGCCGATGGTGGAGATGATCGCCTTGATCGACCGGTCAGCAAAGGCCTCCATCAAGTCATCGGCCCTGGCCCGGGGGTTGCACTCGAGCCACTCAGGCGGGCTCAGGGCATGGGGCGTCTCCACCACGGTCAGCTCGAACGTTTCCTGCAACTGCCGCTTGCCCGCCTCATACCGGTGGGGAAAGGTGCCGGGTCCTCCCCAGGACATCGAGATTGCGGCTACCTTGTCGCCAGGTTGCAGCTTCTTGGGTCTGATTCTGTCGGGAATCATGATGCGGTCTCCCTCTGCTGCCCGCTCTCTCCAGCTCCGCCCGGATACTGCAGTAGCCCCGTGTGCATGATCAGCTTCCACTCGCGGCCCACCCTGGTGTACCCCTTGCCTGCGCGGCCCAGCCAATGAAAGTCACGGCCCGCCTTGTCTCTCCACAGTGTGTCCACGTCGACCACAGCAAAGGCGCCATCCCCTTCGGCTGACAGCGTGATCTTGACCGTGTTGCGCCGGTTATGCACAAGGGTGTGGGTATCGAACAACATCTGCCACTCCGCCCGCCAGCGCTCGCGGTTGTATCTTCCCCACGGAAAGAGCCAGGTGGCGGGATCGTGGGAATGGGCATCCGGCGGCCAGGGCCAGATCATGTCCGGGTGAAAGAGATCCACGAGCGCCCCGGTGTCCTTGGCATCCCAGGCGGCAGTCTCGCGGTCGATCATAGCCTGGATCTCTGTTTCGAGGACCTGGACTTCTGGTTCGACATTCTGCATACTCTGCTCCCCGGCTCTGCATGCACGTATGCCCAATTCATGGCTCAATCAGTGCGAGGGGGATTATAGCTTGAAAGCAGGGACGAGTCAACCGAAAGGCACCAGCCACCGTCCCAGCCTGCCACTTGGCATCTCTCTACTTTTGCAGTACAATACGGGCCAAGCCAGGCGCAGTCTTGCCCGGTAGCCACAGGAGTACGAGGACAATGGGTGCACCCAAGATTGGGAGTTATCGATTCGGACATCTAGTCATCGATGGAGAGCCGCACACCCAGGACGTCATCATCTTGCCGGAGAGGGTCGTCGCAGGGTGGTGGCGCAAGGAAGGCCATGCTTTGCACTCTGATGACCTGGCCGACGTACTTGCTGCTCGGCTGGATCTGCTCGTTGTGGGTCAGGGCGCGGATGGGCTCATGCGCGTCACAGTCGAGGCACAACGGGCGCTCGAACAAGCCGGCATCCAGCTGATTGCTCAACCCACGAAGCAGGCCTGCGAGACCTACAACCGGCTTCGGGAACAACGGGCAGTCGCCGCGGCCCTGCACCTGACCTGCTAGCACCACAGACCCAAACACGCGTGGAGGAAAAGACCATGGGACAACGCCTGATCGTCATCGGTGGCTGTGCCGCAGGCATGAGCGCCGCCGCCAAAGCCAGACGCACACAGCGAGATCTGGAGGTCGTGGTCTGTGAGAAGGGCTCTTTCATCTCCTACGCAGCCTGCGGCATGCCCTATCTCCTCGCCGGCGACATCCCTGATTATCGGGACATCATCGTCCGCACGCCCGAGCAGATGATCAAGCAGGGCGTTGACGTGCGTGTGCGGCACCAGGTGACGGCCATCCATGCCCAGACGCGGACCGTCACCGTGCGCGATCACGACGGCGACCGCGAGGCGCAACTGGATTATGACAAGCTAGTCATTGCCACTGGGGCGCGCCCTGCCTGGCCTGCCTTGGAGAACTCGAACCTGTCCGGCGTCTTTGGCATACGCACCCTCGAATCGGGACTTGCCATCCAACGCTTCCTTACCGAACGGAGACCCAGGAAGGCAGTCATCGTCGGGGGAGGATACATCGGCATAGAGATGGCAGAGACCTTTCGCCGGCTAGGCCTCGAGGTCACCATCATCATTCGTTCCGGCAAGGTGCTGCGTGCAACGGTAGACGACAAGATCCGCCAACTCGTAGAGGCCGAGCTTGACCGTCAGGGCGTGGCGGTCATTCAGGATCAGCCGGTCTCATTTCAGGGCGAGGGGCAGGTGGATGCCGTCGTCACAACTGGAGACCGCTTTGACTGCGACATCGCCCTCCTGGGCATGGGTGCCGTGCCAAGCACCGAGCTCGCCGAGGCGGCAGGCGTGCGCCTTGGCCCTGCGGGAGCCATTGCCACCGACGAAACGATGCGTACCAACTTGCCAGACCTATTCGCCGCCGGCGACTGTGCCGAGGCATTGCACTTGGTCACCGGCAAGCCAGCCTATATACCGCTGGGCAGCACGGCGAACAAGCAGGGCCGCGTTGCGGGGGAGAACGCCGCTGGTGGCCATGCAACCTTTGGTGGTGTCGTCGGCACCATGGTCCTACGCTGCTTCGACCTCGCTGTGGCAACCACTGGGCTGACCGCCACAAGCGCTCGCGAGGCAGGGTTCAAGGTTGAGGAGACGACGATCCAGGCCAAGGACGTCTCTCACTTTTTCCCTGGCGCGGAGGACATCCACGTGATGCTGGTGGCTGATGCGGACACGGGCCAGCTACTGGGCGGCCAGATCGCCGGCAGACGTGGAGTGGCCAAGCGGGTCGACGTGCTGGCCACCGCGCTCTACAACCGCATGACGATCTCGAAGCTGCGCGAGCTCGACCTGAGCTATGCGCCACCCTTTGCCCCGGTCTGGGATCCGATCCTCGTCGCGGCAAACGTGGCGGACAAGTAGACGGAGCAAACGCAGAAAGCAGCCGCCATCGCAGACAGGAGAATGCTGTGCCGCTGACCCACATCCGAACCTTCCGTGTCCGCTACCACGAATGTGATGCCTACGGGCGCGTGCAGCCGACTGTGTACATGCGCTACGCGCAAGAGTCAGCGTTCGATGCCACGGCGGCGGCAGGTTACGGGCTGAAGCGGTATGAAGAACTGGATCGCCTGTGGTTGACCCGCGAAACTGACATCGAATACCTGCACCCCCTATACTATGGCGACTCTGTAGAGGTCAAGACATGGGTGGTTGATTTCCGACGAGTGCGATCGGTGCGAGCTTACGAGTTCCGGCACGTGGGCTCGGGAGAGCTCGTCGCACGCGCCTTTACGGACTGGGTGCACTTGCAGCCATCCACCGGCATGCCGGTCGCGGTATC
>JBFFCR010000067.1:0-12652 GCA_041559855.1 Anaerolineae bacterium
GATCGAGGCTGGACTGGCGCTGCCCAAGGACGCAGTGATCAAGCTGTCCAAGTAGCGCACCGAACTGGGTCAACCGTGGGCGAACTATGGCGCGCGACGGGGCATCACCGAGGCATCGCTGAGCAAGGAGCATGCGAGCAGGGGTGCGTCCCAAATATCTGGATAACATAAGCAAGGGTGACTTGCGCCAGTAGTCAAGATGGGGTACAAGTAGTAGGTGTGGATCGGAGTGCTACCTAACTGAATGGAGGTGAGTCGTGTCGAGGCGACGGTCAGGCGCAAGGCGTACCTCATCTGAGGCACGGGAAGAGTTCATGAGGAGAGCTGCGGAGGCGTGGGACAGCTTCAATGCTTGGCACCAGGAGCATCCCGAGGCCACGTTTGACGAGATGGAGGAGGAACTGGGTCAACAGCGGCGGGGCATCTTGGGTGATTTCCTGGAACTCAGGATGCGGCAAGGGGATCTGGGAGCCACGCCGGAAGCGCCCTGGTGTGAACGGTGTGGAAAGCCGATGGTGTTCAAAGGCTATGCAGAAAAGACCATCCAGGGTCTAGAGGCGGAGGCGAAGATTCCACGAGCCTACTATGTGTGCCCGACCTGTAAGGAAGGGCTTTTTCCCCCTGGATCGGCAGCTGCGGCTGAGGAGAGATAGTTGGACGGAGAGACTAGTTGAGACAGCGGCACGGTTCGCGACCACACAACCTTCGTTCCAGATGGCTGCGGAGATGCTGAGTGAGTTGACACGGGTCGGGATATCGAGAATGACGATATGGCGCCACCACAATGAAGTGGCAAGCCAGATCGAGGTTGAGCTGGAGACAGAGGAGCAGGAGATACCTGCTTGGGTTCTCTGGAAGGACGTGGAAAGGATGGCCTGGATCCAGGCTCAGGACCCTATCGAGGGCCACGTTAGTATCTCGATCGACGGCTCAACCATTCCGATACGAGGCGAAGGCTATCGGGAAGTGAAAATGGTGTCCACTTCTGAGGTCGTCGTCGAATCAGAGCAGGTAGGAGTCTGCCAAGACGAGTTGGCAGAAGGTCAGCCTCATGAAGGAACTCTGACTGGGCCAGGTGAGCAAGTCCGAGGGCGTCAGGATGGCGTCAAGCTGCGACGTCATGGGTACCGAGCGGTTCTAGGCGACAAAGAGACCTTTGCGTCTGCATTGAAAGTGGAACTGGTTCGGCGGCGAGTCAAGGACGCAGACAAGATTACGACAGTAAACGATGGCGCCGATTGGATTTGGGATCTGGCGCAGCGCTACCTGCCCACCAGACGAGTGGAGGTTCTGGATTGGCCCCATGCCCTGCAGAACCTGGCAAAGGCAGCCAATGCAGCGTTCGGAGAGGGAAGCGAGGAGGCCCACAGGTGGTTGGACCTGCGCGAAACAGACCTGTGGAACGGAGCACGCATGCAGGTGGATATCGCCCTGCACAACTTGCCCCGACGATACAAGGAACGAGGCCAAGCGATTCGTCAGGTCATAAGCTACATCGATGGACATTGGCCCAGACTATGCTACGCTGAGTTCCGAGCAGAGGATCGACCGATTGGCAGTGGAACTGTGGAGAGTGCAGCCAAAAACGTAGTAGCTTGGCGCATGAAACGGGGTGGTCAGAGCTGGAGCCGAGAAGGAGCCACGCGGATGCTTGCCGCCTTGGGAGAAGTACACAGCAAACGCTGGTCGGCGACGCATAAGCGCTTTGCCAGGGCAGCTTGACCAAACTTACCCAGAAAGTTGGGATGCACCCTGCCCCAGTTATGTGATCGAAATTGCTTGCCCAGCCCCGGTTTCTGTGTTAGAATGTGCCCTCGCGGCCACGGAGGTCGCAGGCGGGACGCGAACGGGCGCCCCTGTTGCATCTGAGGGCCGTTGCCCGTTCCGATCGGAGACTAAACCGCAACACAGGCAGGGAAAATGAGTACAGAGAGACGCGAAGTGAATTACGGTGGACAGGCAGTCATGGAGGGCGTGATGATGCGCGGACCCGAGACCATGGCTGTAGCCGTTCGACAACCTGACGGCGAGATTGTCATCCACACTGAACAACTCAGTGCGCACATCTATGCGGGGAGGATCAGCAAGATACCGGTCTTGAGGGCCCTGACCAGCTTGTGGGATGTCCTGGTGTTGGGCATGCGCACCCTGATGTTCTCGGCCAACGTAGCACTGGCCGAGGAAGAGGACATCGAGTTCAGCGGGCCGGTTGCCTGGGGAACGATTGCCATCTCCCTGATCATCGCCGTCGGCCTGTTCTTTGTCGGACCGTTGCTCCTGGTGGGCCTAATCGATCGCTACATCGAGTCTTCCTTTCTCAGCAACGTGATTGAGGGCGTGATCCGGTTGGCGGTCTTTGTAGCTTACATCTGGGTGATAGGCCGGATTCCTGACATCGCACGGGTGTTCGCCTTTCATGGCGCTGAGCACAAGACCATCAACGCGTACGAATCCGGTGCCGAGCTCACCGTTGAGGAGGTAGCCAAGCACTCGACTTCCCACTACCGCTGCGGCACTGCGTTTCTGCTATCGGTGATGGTGATCTCTATCCTGATCTTTTCGCTGCTAGGCCGGCCACCGATGGTCATCCGCATCCTCTCGAGGATCGCGCTCATCCCATTGGTGGCGGGCGTGGCCTACGAGTACATCCGGTTCACCAACCGATACCGGAGCAATGCCCTGATCCGTGCCCTGGCCAAGCCCAACCTGGCCTTGCAGAGTTTGACGACCCGCGAGCCCGATGCCTCCATGTTGGAGGTGGCGATCACAGCCCTCAAGCAGGTGTTTGCGACCGAGAGCGACAGTTCGCCTCCTGACTCGGCCAGTGCTTGACACAAAGTTGCTGTTTGCTGTTGGGCCGTGCTATAATAGCGCCGGGATAGCGGATGCTGCACAGCATTGATGTGGAGGCTGGAGAGCGGATCATGGCCAAGAAACAGACTATCTCCCCAACCACCCTGCAGAGGGCACGCAAGGCCAATGTTGTGGGCCTGCAGCACTATGAGCGGTGGGAGATTGACGAAGCTATCAGGGCGTTCAACGAGGCGATCAAGGCCAATCCCGAAGAGGCCGAGTACCACCTCAACCTGGCACGCGCCTTTGCCCGCTATGGCGATTTCGATGCGGCTCGGCGCGCCCTCGGCTCCTACATCCGCTTCGAGCCAAACAAGGACCTGTCCGAGCGATTCGAGCAGCTTTTTGGCGAGGGGATGGACAAGGTAGAGACCCTCGTCACGAGGCAGATGACCCGCAGAGGAATGCCCCTCGAGGTCGTCGGCGCTGCTGTCCAGATGTGGATGGAGTACCGCATCTGCATCGGACGGCGTCCCCTGGTAATTCGCAAGCCAGAAACATGGGCATCAGCCCTTGATTATACCATCCGCAAAGTCAATTTCGCCGAACTAACCCAGCGCGAGATCTCAGATATGTATGGGGTCAGTCCGTCCACGGTGCGAGCCTATCACAACGATCTGGTGCAAGCGCTGGATATCATGCCCTGCGACTACCGCTATTTCCGGGGTGAGGAGAACCCCCTGGACAAGCTGGTCGAAGCAGCTGCCATGTTGGAGGAGTTGGAGGAGCGATTCCGCCGTCCGTAACCGCAAGTGAGAAGAATGTCATGGCGGCACAGCTCACGAGCTAGAAATGAACCTCGCCAGGGGGAAGCGGAGCATCTCAGGTCGTTGCTCCAGTGTCCCCCTTTCGCTTTCTGAGCCTGCCTGGACGAGCGCACGGCTGGTTCCAGCAGCAGACCGAGGCTGCCACGTGCCACACAGTCTCGACCAACGCCCCAGGCATTGAAAGCAGCATTGCCGCGAGTTAGGAGGAGTTCGATGGCAGAGCATTCAAGCATTGTCCGCGCAGATGAACTGAGCGACTTTTGTGTGCAGGTGTTCAAAAAGCTGGACGTCCCAGAGGAGGATGCCCGCATTACGGCCGACGTGCTGGTGCGGGCCAACCTGCGGGGCATTGACTCCCATGGCGTGGCGCGGCTGGCACGCTACGTAAACGGGCTGCGGGATGGCGTGATGCTGGCGCGGCCAGCAGAGACGGTGGTGACCGAGACCCCGACCACTGTCACTGTGGATGCCGGCGCCGGCCTTGGGCAGCCGGTCAGCTACCGCGCCATGAACAAGGCCATCGAGAAGGCCAGGGAATACGGCAGTGGCTTTGCCACAGTGCGCAACTCTAACCACTATGGCATCGCCGGCTATTATGCCATGATGGCTCTGGAACAGGACATGATCGGATTCTCGGTCACGAACGCCGCCGTGTTGGTTGTTCCCACCTTTGGCCGCGACGCCATGTATGGCACGAATCCGATCGCCCTGGCCGTGCCCGCTGGGGAGGAACGGCCCTTTGTGATGGACATGGCAACCAGCACCGTGCCTCGCGGGAAGCTGGAGGTCTACCACCGCCAGGAAAAGCCACTGCCCATGGGCTGGGCCACTGACGAGCGGGGGGCTGCGACCTCCGACGCCGGCCGCGTGCTCAACAACTTTGCCAAACTGGCTGGCGGAGGATTGCTGCCCTTGGGGGGAGCGGGAGAGGAGCTGAGCGGCTACAAGGGGTACGGCATGGGCCTCATGGTCGAGATTCTGTCCGCGGTGCTGCCCGGCGCGGCGTTTCTTACCGCGGTCTATCCGAAAAACGCCGCAGGAAAGCCACTGCCCGCCAACCTGGGACACTTTTTCGGCGCCTGGCGGCTCGATGCTTTCCGCCCAGCCGCCGGGTTCAAGGCTGACATGGACCGGTTCATCCGCGAGCTGAAGAACGGCAACCTCGCCGATGGGGCAACACGCATCTATGTCCACGGCGAAAAAGAGTTCGAGGAGGCGGAGCGACGCGCAAACCAGGGCATCCCTCTTGGAGCCAAGGTCGAGGCATCTCTCCGGCAGGTCGCGGAGGAGCTCGGCGTCCCCTACGAATTCTAGGCCAGGACAAGCGGCGAAGCATGGCAGCTCACGACAAGACGCGTGAATCAAAGAGGCCTGGCCTCGACGATCTTGAAAGATGGGTGCGCGAGACCCTGGCGGCAAGCCCGAGCCAGGCCCACGGCTGGCTCCACACAGACCGCGTGCGGGGCAACATCCGCATCCTGGCCCGAGCGGAGGGTGTGGATCCCTTTCTGGCCGAGGCGGCCGCTCTGCTCCACGACGTGGGACGCGCCCAGCCCGGACCAGAGGCAGAGCACGGCGCTCGCTCGGCAAGGATGGCTGAGCCGCTGCTAAAGACGCTGGCCTTGGCGCCCGCAGAGATTAAAGCCATCCTGCACGCCGTCCGCTGGCACAACAGCTTGCGCGACGACACGCCGCTTCTGTGCATCCTGCGCGACGCCGACATGTTGGACGGGCTGGGGGCAATGGGCATCATGCGCGCCTTTATGAGCATGAATCATCTGCCGCCCTACGACGCTGCCAGGCCCTTCCAGGATGGCGAAAACCGCTGGCCACCTGACTATGCCAGCGACCAGCTCTTGGGCCAGATGGCGTGGTTCGAGGGTTTGAACACTGAAACGGCGCGCCAGATGGCAGAGAAGCGCCTCGGCCTGATGGTCGCATTCATCACCCAAGCTCGCGACGAGATCACGATCGACGCTGGCTAGCAGAAACCTAACGCACGATCGGAGGAATGATGGCGCGATTACACGAATACCAAGGCAAGCGACTTCTGAAGCAATTCGGGATCCCTGTTCCCAAGGGAGACGTGGCCCGCACGCCGCAGGAGGCGCGCCAGATCGCCGAGGAACTGGGCGGCGAAGTCATGGTCAAGGCTCAGGCTTGGGTCACCGGACGGGCCGGCATGGGAGGCATCAAAAAGGCCAGCAACCCTGCCCAAGCTGAAGAAGCCGCCAGCCATATGCTGGGCATGAAGGTCAAGAACCTGATCGTGGAAGAGGTACTGGTCGAGCAGCGTGTGGAGATTGCCCGCGAGTTCTATGCCGGCGTCATCATCGACGACGCAGCCCAGCAGCCTTTGATCATGTTCTCCAGCGTGGGCGGCACCGGCATTGAAGAGATTGCACAGGAACATCCGGACCGGGTGGCACGTATGCATATCGACGTAGGCACCGGGCTGCTCGACTTTGAAGCGCGGGACCTCGTGCGCCGCACCGGCATTGGTGGGAAACTACAACTGGGGCTGGGTGACGTGCTGGTCAAGCTCTTCGAATTGGCGCGCAGCTACGATGCCCGCGCCGCCGAGATCAACCCACTGGTGCTGCTGACCGATGGCAGCCTCTTGGCGGCCGACTGCCGTGTGACCGTGGACGACTATGGCGTCTTCCGCCACAAGGACCTGGGCATTGGGATCGCCCGCGAATACGACCGGCCGCCCACCGTGTTGGAAGAGATCTCGTATAATGTGGAGGCCAAGGATTATCGCGGGACGTTCTACTTTATCCAGATGGCCGAAGGCTTTGAAAGGGGCGACGGCTACGTAGGGTTCCACGGCGCAGGTGGTGGCGGTTCCATGATGAGCATGGACGCTGTCTTGCGCCAGGGCTACAAGCTGGCCACCTTTGTCGACACCAGCGGCAACCCGCCTGCGAGCAAGGTCTACCGCGCAGCACGCATCGTGCTGGCTTCAGGTCCGGTGGACGGCTACTTTGGCTCGGGCTCGGGCGTAGCCAGTCAGGAGCAATTCCACTCTGCCCGCGGTTTCGTCAAGGCGTTCCTCGAAGAACAGACCGACGTGCCGGTCGTCATCCGTCTGGGCGGCAATAGCGAGGACAAGGCCGTCGAGATCCTGGAGTGGCTCAACGGCTGGATACCCGCGCCGGTGGAGGGGTTTCGCAAGGACGACTCTCCCGACTTTTGCGCCGGCCGGTTGCGCGCCCTCATCGAGGATGCCAAGGTGATAACGCCCCAGGCGCGGACCAGGCCACAGCGCGCTGCCACAGAACCGGGGCACCTCTACCGATTCTCGACAGTCACGGGCGGGACAGTCACCTACGATCATGATATCTGCGCCGGCTGCCGGTCCAAAATCTGCGTGCAAGAGTGTGCGCGGCAGATCCTTTCGCTGAACGATGAGGGGCTGCCCGTGCTCAATATCAGCCGCGAGGAGGCTGAGAAGGGCCGGTGCGCAGAGTGCCTGGCATGCGAGGTGGACTGCTTCTTCAAGGGAGAGGGTGGCGGCAGCATCATACTGCCCATTCCGGGCCTCGACGAGTACCTGGCTGCGACAGGCTAGGCTGGTGGTGATTGCCTTTCGCCATAAGGAGATGATATGAGGAACTTGCTGCTCGTGATAGTGATGATTGTTGGCGCCCTGCTCGCGCTCGCGTGCGGCGACGAGCCCACGCAGACAGGGCCCGACACGGACGCAACCCAGGGCCCCTTTGACTCCCCACTCGACATGCCCAATCCCGCATCCAAGTACTGCCGGGACCAGGGGCACAAGTTGGAGCTGCGGACCGATGCCAGCGGCACCACCGGGTATTGTGTCTTCCCAGATGGGAGCGAGTGCGAGGAATGGGCCTTCTATAACGGCGAGTGCGGGCCAGCGGACACCACCTTCAGTTCTCCGCTCGACATGGCCAATCCGGCGTCTGTGTATTGCAAAGATCAGGGCTATGCGCTCGAGATGCGGACCGACGCCAACGGCACAGTTGGATATTGCATCTTTCCGGATGGCACCGAATGCGAGGAATGGGCGTACTACCGGGGTGAATGCGCACCGGGCACGCCCCAGCCATAGAGGTTCGCCCAGGCTCCGAGCTGGCGCCAGCAAGCCAGGGGCACGAAGCAAGAACATGCACCAATCACAAGTGAGGGATAGAACATGTCCATCCTGATCGACCAAACTAAGCGAGTTCTCGTGCAAGGGATCACCGGGCGCGAGGGCATGGCACGCACACAACTCATGCTCGGGTACGGCACCAATGTCGTGGCCGGCGTCACGCCCGGAAAAGGGGGCGGGGAAGTCGACGGCGTTCCGGTGTTTGACACCGTGCGAGAAGCATGGGAGCAACGCGGCCCCGTGGACATTGCGGTGCTCTTTATCCCCGCACCCATCGTCAAGGCAGCAGCGCTGGAATCGATCGCCGCTGGTGTCAAACTGCTGGTTATCGTACCCGATCGGGTGCCTATCTGGGATGTGCTGTCCATCTCAAACGCAGCGAAGGAGGCGGGGGCCAACTTTGTCGGACCCAACACCCTGGGCGTGCTCAGCCCCGGCAAGGCAGTCCTGGGCATGATCGGCGGCCGAGCGACTTCGGCCCGGTCGTGGTTCTTTCCCGGTCCGGTCGGTGTGACCTCGCGCAGCGGAGGGATGACCTCGAGTACGGCGTACTACCTGGCACAGGCAGGCATCGGCGCGACTACGCTGATCCATGTGGGTGGCGATGCGGTGGTGGGTATGCCCCATCCCGAGGTGATCAAGCACTTTCAGCAGGACCCCGAAACCAAAGCGGTCGTCATGTTTGGCGAGATCGGTGGTACTCAGGAAGAGCGCGTGGCCGACCTGATCGAGTCTGGCGAGGTCACCAAGCCGGTGATCGCCTACATCGGCGGCAAGGCCGCCAAGAGCGGCACCCGCTTTAGCCACGCCGGCGCCATCATCGAGGGCGGGCGCGGCACCTATGAGGGCAAGGTGGACCGCCTTCGCTCTGTGGGCGCCACCGTTGTCGAGGCGTTTGGCGACCTCCCGCAGGCGACCAAAGAGGTGCTCGCCAAGCTGGACCTATAGCGCTTGGCATACCGCGTGATCTATCTGTCATCCCGCACAGATCACAGGGCACAGACATGCCTGACTTGACTGTCGCCGCTATCCAGATGGACGCTTCGCCCGGTGAGGTTCAACGCAACCTGGCTCACGCGACCGGGCTGGTCGAGCAAGCGACCGCGCAGGGCGCACGGCTCATCGTCCTGCCCGAGCTGTTTGGCACCGGCTATGAGTATACCGACCGCAATTTTGACCTGCCCGAGCCCCTCGACGGGCTGACCGGAACCTGGATCGTCGAGACGGCGCGACGGTTGGGCGTGCACCTGGTGGGCAGCTTTCCGGCAGAGATCGAGGGTACAGCATACATTGTCGCCATGCTCGCTGCGCCGGATGGCCGGCAGTGGGTTTATCGCAAGCAGCACGTCGCCCTCTGGGAGAACCTCTACTTCGAGCGGGGCAGCGAACCGGTGATCGCGAACACCGAGCTGGGGCGCATCGGCCTGCTCATCTGCTGGGACCAGGTGTTCGCCGACCTGGCGCGAGCCTACCAGGGCAGCGTGGACCTCCTCTGCATTCCCTCCTCGCCGCCGACCTGGGTCGGCACGGTGGAAAACAGCGATGGCAACGTGCTTGCCCGGCTGGGCAACCTGCGCTCCCTGGGCAGCACACTCGACGGCGTGGCATGGTTCGATCAAGCACAGGTAGCGCACGCCCGGAGCGCTGGCGTCCCGCTCGTGTACGCCGCGCGCTGCGGCGAGTTTCACTCACCCATCCCCTATGGCTGGTCGTTTCTGACCATGCTCAGACCGGGCGAGGCGCTGCGCGTGCTTCGAACCGTGGGGACGAAATACCTGCTCCGCTGCCCGATGCAGGGTCGCTCCTGCATCCTCGATGCAAGCGGCAATCGGCTTGCCCGCGCTGACCAGGATGGCGAGGCGGTACTGGCGGCCTCCGTACAGCCCGGAGCGCCCGACCCAGCCACGTTGCCCGCACTGCCCAAGGGCCGGGCCTTGATCCCGAGCATCCCGCGGTCGATGTTCCTATTCGACGACTCGCTGATCGTCCAGGGGCGGTGGTACCGGCGGCGGCACGCGCCAAGGAATTGAGAAAACTTGCCGGGTTCAGACCCGGCGGAGAAACAGAAATAGGAGGTAGTATGGCGGAACAGACCTGGAAGACTGCAATCACAAAGATCGAAGCAAACAAGGTTGCCGTACGGGGTTACCCTATTGACCAATTGATGGGGCGCATCTCCTTCGGCGAGATGGTCTACCTGATGCTCAAGGGCGAGTTGCCCACGCTCGAAATCGGCAAGCTCATGGACGCTATCTTGGTCTCATCGGTGGACCACGGTGCGACCCCGCCCAGCGCCCTGGCGGCGAGGACGGTGGCCTCGGGCGGCGCGCCGCTGACCACAGCCATTGCCGGGGGCATCATGACCATCAACCGCCATCACGGCGGCGCCATCGAGGGCTGCATGGAAGTGCTGAATGAGCTGGTCGCCTACAAAAGGGAGCGAGACCTTGACGCCCTCACGGCGGCACGCGAAAAGATGGTCGAATTCCGCGCCAGAAAGATCCGCGTCCCCGGCTATGGACACCGCATTCACACCGACGACCCGCGGACCAGGCGTCTTTTCGCCCTGACCGAGGAGACCGGGGTCGCGGGAGAGTATGTCGAAATGGCCCATGCCCTGCGCCAGGCGATGAAAGAAGCCCTCGGCCGCGATCTGCCGATGAATGTGGACGGAGGCATAGCTGCCGTGCTCTGCGAGCTTGGGTTCCCGCCCCAACTGGGCAACGGCTTCTTTGCCATTAGCCGCACGGTGGGCCTGACCGCCCAGGTGTACGAGGAAGTGACGCGCGAGCGGCCCATGCGCCAGATCAGCCCTACCGCACAGGAATACGATGGACCGCCCGAGCGGGATCTGGAAGGACGATAGCCAGGAATATACTTTGGGAGGAAAGATGCGAAAGAGATTGTTGGAGCTAATGCCTGAATTCGAGCTTATTCAGGATGCGGAACTGAAGGAAAAAACAATCCACGTTTGGGAAGTTGCCATGGAGCGCAGTGGTTGGACGCCTGACAGCCTGAACCAGATGCCCTTCACCTTGCTGATCAACCCCTGCCCGGCAAGCTTCATCGAGCACGTGCGCGCCGTCACCCTGACAGCACAGCGGACCGCCCTGTTGTTCGACGAGATCTATGGCGAGCGGGTGCCGATCAACATGGACTATTTGCTGGCGGGCGGGCTGTTGCACGACATCGGCAAGCTGCTCGAGTACAAAGACCTGGCCGATGGCACGACCGTGCAGACCGACTATGGCAAGCTGATCCGGCACCCCTTCAGCGGCGTGGCCCTGGCCCACGAGTTTGGCCTGCCGATGGAGGTGCAGCACATGATTGCAGGCCACGCGGGCGAGGGCGACAAGATCAAGCGCAGCCCCGAGGGCACGCTCATCAACAAGGCTGACTTTATGAGCTTTGAGACGTTGCGCGACCTCCAGCTCAAAAAAGAGCTAGCAGCGCGGCTCGGCTAGCCGCACCGAATAGGAGGCAGACCCCATGGGTATGACCCTTATCGAAAAGATCATCCAAGCCCATTCCGACCAGCCGGTCAAGGGCGGCGCCATCGTGTGGATGCAATTGGACGCGAGGACCGCCCGTGATTTCGGCGGAGCCAACGTGGTCAAGAACTACCGCGCCCACTATGGCGACAGTCCCGTGGACGACGCCAGCAAGACGTTCTTCACCTTCGACCTGGTGACACCGGCCAACAACATCCCATACGCCATCAACCAGCAGATATGCCGCGACTGGGCCAAGGAGCAGGGCGTCAAGGTCTTTGACGTGGATATGGGCATCGGCTCGCACGTGGCCATCGAGCGCGGCCTGACCTGGCCCGGTTCGACCTTTGTGGGCACCGACAGTCATCTCAACATCCTGGGGGCGATCGGTGCTTTCGGCCAGGGCATGGGCGACCAGGACATCGCCTTTGCCTTCAAGGCGGGCAAGACCTGGTTCGAGGTGCCCACCACGATAAAAGTCACCGTGAAGGGCGAGCTCGAGCCCCCCTGCACGGCAAAGGACCTGACCTTGGCCTGCCTGCGCGAGCTGGGGTCCAGCGGCGCTCTGGGCCAGGCCGTCGAGTTCTACGGCCCGGCCATCGACGCCCTCGACCTTGCCGGGCGCATCACGCTGTCCAGCATGATGACCGAGATGGGCGGCATTATCGGCCTGATCCCGGCCTCGGAGGAGGTGCTGGCCTACTGCCGCCAGCGAACCGGTCGAGGCGACCTGGCAGGGCTCCAGGCCGATGCGGACGCCGAATACACCCAGGCGATCGAGATCGACATCACAGGGCTGGAGCCCCTCGTCGCCTGCCCGCCCAAACCGGACAACGTCAAGACGGTGCGCGAGGTAGCCGGCACCAAGATCGACTCGGTCTTTATCGGTTCCTGCACCAATGGCCGCTTCGAGGATTTCGCCGCCGTCGCAGAGGTCGTCAAGGGTCAGAAGCTGGCGCCGGGGATGGTCGCCTCCATCGTGCCTGCCACCCGCGAGGTGTACGCGCAGTTGCTGCAGACCGGTCTGCTTCAGGTCCTGTTCGACGCCGGCTTTATCATCAGCAACCCCGGTTGCGGGGGCTGCGCCTCGGGCCACATCGGCATGGTCGGCGAGGGCCAGGTACAGGTCTCGACCAGCAACCGCAACTTTGCCGGCAAGCAGGGCCCCGGGCACAACTACCTGGCGAGCCCGGTGACGGCTGCATGGGCGGCCCTGGCCGGCGCGCTCACGGTACCGCAGGACTAGTGCAATACTAAGGCTGATGTTTTGATTGTGTTCTGCACAGCACATGGTAACGAACCACAGGAGTAGAGGCTTTAGCCGGTTTCTGCTCATTTCAGACCGCTCCGGCTGAAGCCTCCACTCCAACAATCAGGTACGGGAATGCACTAGGAGAGGGAGATGAAAGAGACAAAGA
>JBFFCR010000068.1:0-12599 GCA_041559855.1 Anaerolineae bacterium
CGGCAACGATTTGACGAACGTGGAGAGTTGTGGTATAGTCTGCGCTGCTCTGGGGGCGTAGTGTAGTGGTTAACATGCCGGCCTGTCAAGCCGGAGATCGCGGGTTCAAATCCCGTCGCTCCCGCTGTTCCGACCTTTCCGGTATGGAACAAAGGGGTAAAATGCTTCAGTGAGCTGGACCGCTCTGGCAAGCTTACCCCGAATGAGGACTGCTGCGACTGCAGATCGCAGCAGTTTCTTTTTGTTAAGCTCGCTTTCGGTGGACCATAGCGTTTCAAACCGCTCCAAGGTCTCACCGGCGTTCAGTATAACAGAATATCCGTTCGGGTGCAAGTCGGCCATCTGGTCGTAGCAGGCGCGCTTCTCCTGCTCGTACCGTGCCCGATCCACATCCCCAACCAGGTAGAGATCCACCAGCCGTTCTAGCCGTATCCGGAGCTCCTGCTCCTTCTGTGCCATCGCCGCCCGCTTCTCGGGCGAGCAGTGCTCGGCCAGGATCTCTTCCCGCCAGTTTGGCGGCAGGTGGAAGGACATCAGGTAGCGGGCCACCTGCTCCTCGACCTCTTCTGCCCTGACCATCATCTGGTCGCAGTCGCCCGTATGCAGGATGCGGGTCTTGTCCTGGTAGTACCGGACACCACCTCCTCCCTGGGCGCGCATCGGCCGGCCACACTGCCCACAGTAGAGCAGGCCCGACAGCAGGTAGAGGTTGGAGATGTAGTCCTGCGCTTTCCTGGGATGGCAGCTCATCAGGGCTCGGACCTCCTGGCAGCGGTCGAAGAGGACCTGATCCACCAACGCCGGATGCTGGCCGGGATAGATGGCCACCGGGTCGCGCTTGCGCCTGTCGCCGTTGGTGGGGCCGTAGTAGGCCACCTGGCCGGTGTAGTGGACGTTCTGCAGCAGGTCGCGGATGCTGTCCTTGTTGAAACGACCCGGTTCGCAACGGCCGCGCCGGCCTTTGGTCTGGAACTCAATACCGCTTCCGTTGCGGTACTCGTTGAGCAACCGTGCTATCTGCCCGTCCGAATACTCGCCAGTGGCATAGCAGCTGAAGGCCAACTGCACCGCCGCCTGCTCGATGGGATGGGCCACCCACGGGTCGGCTGGACCGGCCGGGCTGAGGCTTGGCTGCCCGAAGCTGGGGCAGTAGCCCTCGCCGTTGGGGTCAGTGCAGGCGGCGCAGTTGCCCCGGCAGTATCCTAGGGGCGGCATGCCGTTGGACAGTCCCTTGCGGGCACGGGCTTTCTTGCCTTTGCTGGTCTCGATGCGCAGCTTGTCCAGGTAGATCTCGGCCAGGGTACCGAGTACCGCCAGGGCCAGCTTGCCCCAAGGCGTGGTGAAATCCAGGTTCTCGGTGATAGAGATGAAGGAAACCCCAAGGTCCTGCAGTTGCCTGAAGGCCGAAAGCAAGCCTTGCAGGTCCCGGTAGAAGCGATCGATGGCATGAACCACCAGCACGTCAAACTTGCCCTTGGCCGCATCCTGAAGCAATCGCTGCAAGCTCGGGCGGTCGACGAGGGCGCCCGACAGGCCCGGATCGACATAGATCTCGACCAGCGTCCAGCCCCGCACCCGGCAGAACTCGACGATGGCGTGTTCCTGGGCGTCCAGCGAGTGGCCCTCTTCGACCTGCTCGGTCGTGGACGCCCGTCCGTATCCGACTGCTCTCACGATACACCTCCTCAAGACAGGATTTCGCTTATCTGCGATAAGAAGAGTGTAGCGGAGCAGCATTCAGTTGTCAAGGTGCTAACTGACAAACCGACAGTCTAGCTGTCAGATTGAGGAGGACCGATGAGCCGTCCAACCAAAGGCGGGAAGCCTTACGACCGCTCGGCCCTGGCCGAGTACCTGGACCAACAGCGTCGGGCACACAATGAGAGCTTTCGCGAGACCTCTCTAGCTGCCGGGCTGGACCATGGTGCTCTGCTGCGCTACGTCAAACATCACACCCGGCCCACCCGCGAGTCATGCATCGCCCTGGCCGACCATTTCGGCGTCAACCCCAACGAGATCCTGACCCGCGCTGGCTACGACCCCTTGCACTTCTTTGACCGTTCCCTGGTGGACCCTGCCGCGCTGGCGCCCGAGGTGGCCGATCTGGCCTTGTACCTCAACCACCTCGCGCCGTTGGCCCGGCGCCGCGAGGTGTGCCAGGCGGTGCGCGCCCTCGTGGACGCCGCAGTGCGCGCAGCTCAGGAACCGTAGGGCTCACGTCGTCGCAAAAAGCGGGAGGAAAGGGTCACGCGGGCTGTAGCCGGTGACCTCCCCGTCCCGCACGTGCACGTCCAGAAAGACACAGCGCAGGAGCGTCTTGCGCTCCAGCGGTGTGGCTGCGGCCCACAGCCGGGCAAAGTCGCCCAGGAGAGCCGAGTAGCGGCCTTGCCCCGCAGCCTCGAACTGCGCTAGCTGCCGTGCCTGGCCCTCCAGCCGCCGCCGAGTCTGAACATAGTCGCTGTTGGAGATCTGCTCGCGGCGGCGCTCCTCCTGCAACACCCGCAGTTGGGACTCCACGGATCGCAACTGCCGGCGGCGCGCCCGGCCCTCCTCGCTGTCCCGGAGGTAGGCCAGGATGCTGGGGTACCACGTCTCCGGGATCTGGAGCTGCTGCACGTGGGCAAAGACCGGATCCTCCAGCGCTTCGGCCCGGACCGAGCGCACCGGGCAGTCAGAAATGCCCTGGGCACGGCCAACGTCCTCATAGTAGCGAATGTTGCCTCCTGCGGCGGTACCCCGCCATACCTCGCCACACCGATCACAACGGACTATCCCCGTCAGTGGGTACACGCGCTCGGCCCCCTTGTCCACGTTGTGGGGCCGGTATCCTCTCGCGCCCCGGACCTGCAGACAGTGCTCAAACAGCTCCGGGTCTATGAGGGGCAGGTGCTGGCCGGGGAAGAGGATCACATTGCCTGAAGCGGTGCCTTTCCGATTTACCGCATCGCGAGTCTCGCCGTAGGGATTGTGCCGCTTTCCTCCTTGGGAGCGTAGACCTCTGCTCTTTCTCATCTCGCGGTAGACGGCAAACCCGGCGTAGAAGGGGTTCAGCAGCATGTCACGGACGCTGTCCTTGCGGAACTTGCGCTTTGCCGCCACCCGGCCCGGCTGGCCTTTGGGCCGCAAGGCCACATACACGCCTTCTTCGGTTTCGTGGCGGTAGTCGTTCAGTAGCCGAGTGATGTCGGTGTCGCTGTACCGGCCGGTGGCGTACCAGTCCGCCGCCAGTTGCACGGCCACCTGTTCGACGGGATGGGGCACGAACACCTGCGGATCGTCTCCCAGTTCCCGCCACAGCTCAGGCCCCCGGAAGCGAGGGCAGTATCCCTCGCCGTTGGGGTCAGTACAATCCAGGCAGTTGCCCCGGCAGTAGCCCAGGGGCGGCCAGGAGGCGTTCGAGTAGCCTTTCATCGCCCGCGAGAGCTTGTTGTCGCGGGTGGTTCTGGACAGGTCGTCCAGATAGCGCTCACCGATGATGCCCTTGATGTACATCAGCAGCTTGCCGTCGCCGGTGCTGAAGTCGGTGTTCCGGTCGGCGGTCGAGATCAGCGCCACGCCGTTTTCATGCAGCCTGCTGACCTGGGTGGTCAATCCGTGCAGATTGCGGTAGAAGCGGTGGATGTCGTAGCAGTAGACCGCCGAGACGTCACCCTGGACCGCCCGGCGCATCATGCGTGAAAACGCAGGCCGCCGGTCGTCGCGGCCAGTAACGCCAGCGTCAATGTAGATGTAACGCAGGACGTGACCACGCTGGCCGGCCAGATCCAGCTCGTGGCGCACCTGGGTGGACAGACTGTGGCCCTTGCTCTGCCCATCCTGGGACACCCGGCCGTAGCCGAGGGCCAGACTGGGGTGGGTCGGCACATCGACCATCTCCCACAGGGCGCAGTACACCAGGCCGTTGCGCGACTCCTTGAAGATGACCACCTCGCAGTACCCACAGGCAGCCAGGTAATCGCGGACCTCGATGACGTGCTGCCGGATCTCGGCTTCGAGCTCGCGGGCTGGGGTGATCAGGCGTCCGAGTGACATGGTTTTCCCTTCTCCTGATGTTGTTCTTGTTGTCCCTCGCCCTCTTCCAGCAGCCGCCGCACGATGCGGGCGACCGTCTGCCGGAAGGTATCCAGGGCTTCGCTGTCGTTCAAACGATTCATATCTCCTCGCCCTCCACGATGGTCTGGAGAGCAGCGCTGCTCGGTCCAGTGGCCCAACTTGACAAATGATAGGCTGGGATTTATCATTCTGCGAACGGCCATCTGGACACTCCGCCTGGCCAAGCGTTCGATGCGTCCAGTATAGGCGGTCGGACGCGGCCCCGTCAATAGGCCAATTTGGACCCTGGGAGGCCGAGTTTGGACCCAAGAGGGCCATCTGTGGACCCTGGTGGAGAGTGACGGGACCCTGACGGCCCAGATCCGTCCATCAGGCTCCAACTGCAAGACCTGGAGTGAGGAGCAAGAACCTGACGCTACAGCCTGTCACACCGGACCTTCGGCCCCAGGAATGGGCCATCGAAGCCTTTACTCTCTGGGAGCTGAGAAACAAAACACGGCCCTTGCTCGCCAGGAGGCTGGGGCTGAGTGACCGTTCGCTGGCCCGTTGGGCCTCCGGTGAACGAACGCCTGACCTGGAGAATGTTGCCAAGACCCTCTTCCACCTCTATGCCGAGGACTGTTTCGATGATCTGGCCCAGGCCAGCGATCTGTCCTGGCTGATGGGTCTGACGGCTCAGTCCCTTGCTGACCTTGTGCAGCGCACCTATGCCGCTGAGATCGACGCCAAGGTGCGCGAGTTCCTGGAGTGGCTCCGGCAGGCCAGGGCCAGTGAGGAGGCGAAAGGGCTGTCGCAATCGTTCCTGCCCAGCTTGCCGGCCTACTACGTGCCCACCGGCCTGGCCCGCCAGGTCAAGGAGGCACTACTCACACCCCGGGAATACCGAGTGCCCCTACACCAGGTCGTGGTCCTGCACGGCGGACCAGGAGTCGGCAAGACGACGACGGCTGCCAGCCTGCTGCACGATGAGCAGGTGAGCCAGTTCTTCCGCGACGGCACCCTGTTCATTCCCCTGGCCAACGAGCAAGACCGAGGGCAGGCCCTGCTACGTGCTTGTGAACAGGCCGGGTTGTCCGTTGCCAGGCACGAGACTGTGGCTGACCAGCACCAAGCTTTCCAGCAGTGGGCTCAACAAGAGGCGCGGCTGGCGCTGGTGGTGCTCGACGACCCGCAACGAGTGGAAGACCTGACGCCATTGCTGTCTGTTGGCCCCCAGGTGCGGATCCTGATCACCTGCCAGGACCGGCGCACCGTGGCCCGCGCCCTCGAAGAGCATTGGGAACCTACGTCGGAGCTCGTTCTGTGGAAGGCAGTCAGTGGCCTGGAGGAATCGGAGGGACTGGCACTGCTGAACCGCTGGCGATCCCAGGACCTGCTTTCCGAGGAAGAGCGGGCCAGGCAGCGCGTGGGAGAGCTCCTGCGCTGGCACCCGGCGGCGTTGCGTCTGTATGCTGGTGAAGCCAATGCGGTGAGCTGGCAGAACGTTGAAGCGCTGGTGTTGGAGGGCAGCCTCGATCCGGATGATTTTGGGGAGCTGGCAGGCTGGATCCAGAAGAGCTGGGAGCGGCTGTCGCTGGCAGATCAGGATGCTCTATCTGGCTTGCTGCACATCCTGCGAGAGGCATCCACCTTTGGCATCGGCTTTGCCGCGGCCGTGTGGGACCAGGATCTGCCCCAGGCTGCGTTGCGCATCAGCCGCCTGGAGGATCGGGGGCTGATCGAGCGGGTCAGCCATGAGCCGCAGCCCTGGCAGGAGATGATCCAGCAGGCCTATGGCGGGGAGGAACGGTACCGCCTGATGCCCCTCTTCCGGCTGATAGACATCCAGACATCCGAGGGATCGCACGATCAGATCCGGTCAGGGGCTGAGGAGGTCCAGTGGTTGCGGGCGGTTGGGCGGCGAGCAAAGGCGCTGCCCAATGGCCCAGGGCAGATTCCCTGGCGCTTTCGGCTTGCCAATCTATTGGTCCTGCCCTTCGTGTGGCTGCTCCGCGGCGAACCCGGCGAGCTGGAGGAGCAACTGATGCACCTGTGGGATCGGCAGGGCATACGACCTCCAGCCGAGGTGTGGCTGACCTTTCAGAAGAGCCGCTGGCTGTATGTGCCCTTTGGCTATACCATCGGTGCAGTCCTGGTCGTCATTGGAGCCTGGTACCTGGGCTCGGCGATCCGTGAAGGGGAAGCCGCGGTGGGCTTGGTGACACTGGCCTGCTGGGCGACGGCGCTACTCACGTTCCAACTGAGTGTCCGGCAGCGGGCGTGGTGGTTGTGGCTACTGGGATTGCACGGCCAGGAGACAACCGAGTTGAAATGGACCTGGCGACTGGCCAGATGGTTCGGACTGAGAAAGCCTGTAGGCAAGACAGCGACGGTACCTCGAACGGCAAGAGGTCCTTCTTAATCAGTAGCACCCTGACCTCGATGGTGCGAGAAACGGACGACAAAAAAAGAAGCCAGCCCCAGGTCGGGACTGGCTTCTTTGGCGTGGCGCGGAGTGTGTAGAGTCGATGATCACCCCGCGGACTCTGGCTTCCTGCGGTCCGGGTAGGCTGACTGGATCTCGCAGGCACGCTGCTGGTTGCCGCCGCTGCGGTCATAGTCGACGAAGGCATCTGGAGGGAGCAGGTGTTCGAGCAGGCGGCGGATCCGTTGGCGGCGATTCCGGATCGTGCCTTCGGTGGTGCCCATCAACTCGGCAATGCTGGCGTTGGTGTAGCCATTGGCGGCCAGGCGGATGATCCGCTTGTCGGTCTGGATCGTGTCCCGGTAGCGGGTCAACTGGTACTGCGAGAAGCCGGCTGCCTGGCGCGCTTCAATGAGCGCACCTTCCAGAACGTCATCGGCGAGCCAATCCAGGCGTAGGGTGTCGCCATCAATGGGCGTGGTGGGCACCAGCCATTCGTGAGGGAGGTCGCCGCCGTCGTGCGTCGGGGCATCTAGGGAGAGGGGGCTGCGGGGGTTCCGGCCGAGGATCTTGCGGTAGAAGTACTTTTCGGCGGCCTGGCGGGCGCAGACGAAGCAGAACGGGATGGAGCGACCCTCCTGGTGATGCTTCCAGTAGGCCAGGGTGGCGGCCTGGATCATGTCCTCCATGTCCTGGGTTGTGAGTTCGGCGCCATTGAGGCGACGGCGGGCGCACTAGGCCGCTTTGCGGCTGGTAACCAGTCATTTGGGCTTGGTGGGCAGGGCGTTTGGGCTCATCTCGATCTCCTTTGGGGTGTGGTGTGACTGAGAGTCGTCACCTCAGTCCGCCTGCCCCGCCGCGGTAGCGGCGTTGCAGAACCGGCCAAGGAGGGGGAAACAGAGTCGCGAGTAGGGTCAAAGTCATAGAAACTGGCGACAAAAACATGACCAGGGGCTCATGACAAGTCGCCTATTCTGTGGTACACTGGAGACACTACCCGGAGATCTCGTCGGGACTGTCACCAACCGGTTTCGCGAGCATCCGGAATCATAAGAGGAGGTGTCTATGTCTTCCCTGGAATCCCTTGCCTTTCGGCTGGCGCAAGATACAGACTTTCGCGTCGCCTTTGCTGCCGACCCTGACGCAGCCCTGGCTGCCTGGGACCTGGTGCTGGACGACACGCACCGGGCAACCCTCCATCGCCTGTCCTCTCAACTGGCCCTTCCTGGCGACTCACTGCTCCAGCAACTTCTGGGTGACGGCCCTGACGCTCCCGACGATCCCTGGATCTGGACGATGGCCTCTAGCCTTCCGGCTTGCACTGAGCCGTGAGTGATGCTTGATAGGGTTCTTGGTTCCTTCGTCGCGGCCGTCTCTAGCCACCTCATCCACCTTTATCATCAAACCGCCGGCGATCTTGACGGCCTGGAGGCAACGCTCCGCTGGGTGAGCGAGCGTGTGTATGCCCATCCGGCGTTCCTGCGCCTGCCACTGCTGGCCTGCGAAGCCACCAGTGGCGACCCGGCCAACGTCATCCCCGTTGCGGCGGCCTGGCACCTGTTCCACTGCGCAGCACACCTGCTAGATAGCGTTGCGGACGAAGCCTTGCCCCCCGAGGGCCTTGTCGACGGCGATAGCACTCAACCATGGCCTATCGGGATGACAATGCCACGGGTCGTCAACGACGCCGTCACCCTCCTCTTCCTGGCGCAGGTGAGCCTCACCACGCTGCGCCGGAGCCGCGTAGACCCACAGCGCGTCGTGTCCGTGGTCGCCGCGTTCAACACAGCTACAACGCGCATGGCCCTGGGGCAGGCGTATGACCTGGCCTGGGACGAAGGCGCGGGTTCGCGTGCCGAGTACCCCTCGGCCGATGACTATTGGCGGCTAGCCGGCGCCAAAACCGGCGAGTTCTTTGGCCTGGCCTGCCGCGCTGGCGCGATGCTGGGCACAGATGACCAGGCCGAGATTGACATCTATGGTTCTTTCGGGTATCATCTGGGGGTGCTGGTGCAACTGGGCGACGATCTGCAGGCCTTGTGGAAGCCCCGGGATCGAGGCGACGTGATCACGGCAGGGCGGACATTGCCCGTCGTTTACGCGCGCACGGTGGCTCCCTCCACGATCAGAGACCAATTGCACACCCTACTGTGCAGCCTTCGGGACGACCCAGGTGCTTTGCACCAGCTTCAGACCATGCTGGCCGACCTGGGCGCGTTACACTACCTGATGTTACAAGCCGGTTCGCAACACCACCTGGCCTCCGAAGCCCTGCTGTCCTCAACGCGGCCGTCCGTCGCCCAACATGAACTGTCCAGGTTGCTGGACAAGGCATTCCCGGCTGTGGCGAGGGATCGATGGGGCTCTTTGCGAGGGTTGGCAAACAACTGATGCCCTGGCTGCGTGGTTGGCGAGACCACGCCTTCTGGCGCTACCTCCCTCCCTTCTTCTGTTCACTGCTGACCTTCGCGCTGCTCGTAGTGGCAACGTGGGTAGTGGCTCTGCCCGTCGACGGGATGACCTGGGTATTCCCGGAAGGGAAAATCGTGGCAGTGGCCCCTGATGGGCCAGGCGGACAGGCCGGTCTCCGCGCAGGGGACGCGGTGCTGGAAATGGATGGCCGCCCCCTGGGCAGCGTGCCGCCGTATGCCGGGCACCGTCCCAGCCAGCAGGTTGTCTTGACGGTCCGGCGTGGCGCCGACCTCCACGAGTTCTCCTTTTTGCTGGCTGCGCCCGGCCCATCAGAGCTTCTCTGGCGGATCGTTCCGGTGTTGGTGGCGCTCAGTTTCTGGGTGGCCGGCGTGGCCCTCTTTGTCCTGCGGCCCCGGGTCGCCGTCTGCCGGGCATTTTTCTGGATGGGACAGGCAGCGGCGGTGGCCCTGTCGGCCGGGCAGCTATCGGCCGTCAACCTGATCTGGGCCGCCCACCTTTTCCACCTGGCCCTGCTGGCTTTGCCGCCGCTGCTGGCCCACCTGTACGTGACCCTGATACCTGTGGGTGCGTCAATCGTCCGTTTGGCGCCGCGCTGGCTGGCTGGCCTGAGTGGCCTGTTGGCGCTGCCCGAGATTGTCGCGTTGGTCGCCAGCGTCAGAGAGGGGCAGGCGGACCCGAGTATTCCTCGGGCGGTCTCTTTTCTCCTGACCTGGTCGGTCTGGCGCACCGGTCTGAGGCTCTACCTGGGATTAGCGCTGCTCGCCGTCACCCTGGGGTTGGTCTATGCCTATTTCACCGCCCGTTCGGGTGACCTGCGCCGCCGGCTGCGCGGGCTGGCTTTCGGCGCAGCGATTGGTTTTCTTCCGCTGCTTTCTCTTTCATTGCTGCCCGAAGTGCTGTGGGGCGTTGGAGCCGGGCTACCGTACCAGGTCGGGTTTTCCTTTCTGGTGCTGGTTCCTCTCTCTCATGCCTACGTCGTCGGCCGGCGTGACATCGTTTTTCTCGATCGCTTTCTCAATCGCAGCCTGGTGGTCTTTACTGTGGGGATGGCATGGGCTGGGCTTTACCTGGGCGGGGTAGGGCTGGGCCTGGTGATTTTCCACGAATCGCCCTTGCTCTATCCGATCGTGGGGGCATTGGTGACGGCGGGACTGGCAGCCATCTTTGTTCCTTTGCGAGAACGGGTGCAGCATTGGGTGGACTATTTATTCTACGGCGGCTGGTACGACTATCGCCAGGTGATCGCCCAGGTGAGCGCCGATCTGAGTCGGGTGATGACCCGCCAGGATCTGGCAGATTCTCTGGTGGACGCGGCGATGGCGCGGTTGCGGTTGCGAGGCGCGGCTCTCTACCTCAGCGGAGCCGAGGGAGACCTCGTACTGGAGAGATGCCTTGGACTGCCGGTCGAGATGGCGACAACTCGATCGGACGAGCAGCTTGCTCCGGGGCCTGCCGGCCAGGAGTGGGGGGATGGCGTGGCCTGGCAGGTGCCCCTGATGCACGAGGGCAGATTGCTTGGGTTGCTCTTGCTGGGGGAGAAGCGGGAAGATGATTTCTTTGAGGCGGCCGATGTAGAGATCCTGCGCACCCTGGCGGAACAGGCCTCCCTGGCAACGGCGAGCGTATTCCTGATGCACGACCTGCGGCAGGCGGTGCGGGCGCTGGAAATGACCCAAAGGCAAGTGGTGGCCAGCCGGGAGGAAGAGCGACGCATGCTGGCCTGGGACCTGCACGACGGGCCGGTACAAGATCTGGTCGCCCTGACGTATCGGCTGAGTGAGTGCCGGGATCAGGCCTGGGGACAGGAGCAACCTCTGGCCATAGCGCTGGAAGACGCGCGGCAAGAGGCCGGGCGCATCATGAGAGCGCTGCGCGAGACGTGCAGCGAGTTGCGATCCGATGTGCTCGACGTCATGGGCCTGGGACCGGCCATGATTCAGTGCGCCCGCGAGCTGATGGTAGAGACCGGTGTGACGATCTACCTGGACGTGCCGCGGCGTGGGCCAATGCTGGCAGACCCGTTGGGAATCACGTTGCTGCGGGTTTTCCAGGAAGCGTTGAGAAACGCCGTGGAGCATGCCGGTGTCAGGGAGGTGTGGACCTCGTTCGTACAGGAGAACGGAAGGTACGAGTTGCAGATATGGGACGAGGGCCAGGGCTTTGCCCCGCCGGAGCGGCTGGAAACCCTGGCCTTGAGCGGGCACTTTGGCCTGGTGATGATGGCGGAACGAATGGCGACGGTGAAAGGCCATCTGGACGTGCATTCGATGCCGGGAATGGGGACGCGGATACGGGCCTCGGGCGAGGTGGATAATCCGAAGCAGGTGGAACAGGTCCATCAGGAAGGAGAGGAGTCACGATGACCGTACGTGTCTTGTTGGCCGACGATCATCCGGCAGTCCGGGCGGGGATCCGCGGGGCGTTGGAAAAAGCGTCGGACATCGTCGTGGTGGGTGAGGCGGCGGATGGGGAAGCGGCGCTGCAGCTCATCGCAGAGCATCGGCCCGACGTGGCACTGCTCGACTGCCGGCTGCCCGGGCTTTCGGGGGCCGAAGTGGCGGCAAAGGTGCGGGAACGAGGGCTGCCGACACGGGTGGTGGCGCTGAGTGCCTACGCCGAAGACCAGTACGTGTATGGAATGCTTCATGCAGGGGCGGTGGGCTACCTGCTGAAAGACGAGGCACTGGATATGGTGGTACAGGCCGTGCGGGTCGCGGCGCAGGGACAGGAGTGGTTCAGCCCAGGGGTCATGGCCCGGGTGCTCGCCTGGGCGAGGGGGGAGGTGCCGGTGCCACCTGGGGTAGAGAAACTGACCAGGCGGGAACTCGAGGTGTTGCAGTTGCTGGCAAGGGGGTGGGATAACCGGCGGATTGCGGAGGAACTGGAGATCAGCGAGGGGACGGCAAAGAACCATGTGACGAGCATCTACACCCGGTTGGGTGTGTGCTCGCGAGCCGAGGCGGTGGCCTGGGCCTGGGAGCGGGGTGTGATATGAGGCGGATAGCATTGTGAGAGAAAGGCTTACTCCGGTCCGTCCGTGGCCGGAGTTTTTTTGTTGGCTGGCCGATATAGGGTGAGAGTCATAGGTTGAAGGCCACGGGATAGGGTCAAAGTCATAGAAAGATGAGCGAAAAACATGACCAGGGCCTCATGACAAGCCGCCTCTTTCGGTGTATATTGAGAGTGCCGATGACCAGATAGGTGAGGGGGAACAATGACCCAATCGCGGACCGAAACGCTGATCCTGATGTTGATGGCCATCGTCATGCTGCTGATGGTGGCCATTGGCGGTCTGTTCTTCCATATGATCAAGCTGCAGGAGGAGGTCTTGTCTGTCCTTTCTGTCGGCCAGGCGGCACCGCCACTCAACATGGGGTTGGCAACGGGCTCCCCTGCCACCGATTTTGACCTCGTCGCGACTGACGGCCAACCTGCTTCTCTTTCGGATTGGGCAGGGCAGACGGTATTGCTCATATTTTCGTCGACTGGCTGCCCTGCTTGCAAGGAGATGTACCCCTATCTGAAGGCGTTCAGCGAGCGCCATCCAGAAATCCAAACGGTGATGGTATCTCGCGGCACCGACGAGGAGAACCGCCAGTTGGTCAAGGCGCAGGGTTTTGCCTTCCCTGTGTTGACCGGGAACGATGCGGTGGCCGGCGACTACCTGGTGCCGGGGACGCCTTTCTTCTACGTGCTGGATGGGCAGGGC